>NZ_JBICUN010000011.1:0-258420 GCF_043198195.1 Micromonospora sp. NPDC048868 | reverse complement strand
AGGTGGTGGTGGCGGATGTGCGGTGGGATCGGTTTGTGCCGTCGTTCACGGCGTTGCGTCCGTCGCGTCTGTTCACCGACATCCCCGAGGCACAGCCCGCACAGGCCGAGGAGACGCCGAAGGGCGAGGACCGCGGCGCGGCGTCGGCGCTGCGCGAGCGGCTCGCCGCCGCCTCCGGGCCGGAGCGCGACCGCATCCTGCTCGACCTGGTCCGCGGCACCGCCGCGGCGGTGCTGGGACACGCTACGCCGAGCGGGATCAGGCCCGCCCGCGGCTTCCTCGAGCTGGGCTTCGACTCACTCACCGCCGTGGAGCTGCGCAACCGGCTGACCGCCGCCACGGGCATCGGACTGCCCGCCACCCTCGTCTTCGACCATCCCACCCCGAACGCGCTCGCCGGTCACCTGCGGGCCGAGTTGGCGCCCGAGCAGCCGGCGTTGCCGATCGTGGCCGAGATCGAACGCCTCGACAAGCTCCTCGGCGGGCTGCCGGGCGACCAGGTCGACGACGCGGTCGTCGGTCGGCTGGAGGACCTGCTGGCCCGGTGGCGGGGACGACCCGCCGCCACCGCACCCGCGCCGGCCGCCACGCAGGAGTTGGAGTCGGCGAGCCGGGACGAGCTCTTCGACATCATCCAGCGGGAGTTCGGCAAGTCCTGAGCGGACACTCCCCAGCCCCCGGGCAGGACGGGCCGGGGAAAGGGACACCCGACGGCGCCGGACGCCTGACCGGCGCCGTCGGGCAGGCGCGGCTGCCTAGGGGTGCACGGACCCCGTCTAGGGGTGTGCCGGTGCGGGCCCGGCTCCGTAGGGTCGGAGCCCGTCAGGCCGTCTCGCCCTGCCCACCGGCAGCCGAGCGGTACGGATGTGGGTGCGTGCGGTACCCCGGATGGACGGGAGGTCCGCATGGCCGGATCCGGCCTGCCTCAGTTGCTCGCCATCAGTGACCTGCACGTGGTCCACGCGGAGAACAAGGCCATCGTCGAGCGGCTGCGGCCGGAGCGCGACGGCGACTGGCTCATCGTCGCCGGCGACGTCGGGGAGTTCGTCGCCGACATCGAGTGGGCGCTGGGACTGCTCAGCAACCGGTTCGCCAAGGTGATCTGGGCCCCCGGCAACCACGAGCTCTGGACCCCCCGCGAGGACCCGATCCAGCTGCGGGGAGACGCGCGCTACCAGCACCTGGTGGAGCTGTGCCGCGGGCTCGGGGTGGTGACTCCGGAGGACCCGTACCCCGTCTGGGACCCGCAGGGCGACGACCCGGTCCTGATCGCGCCGCTGTTCCTGCTCTACGACTACAGCTTCCGGCCGGCCGGGACGTACACGAAGGAGCAGGCCCTGGCGCGGGCCCACGAGGTCGGCGTGGTCTGCACCGACGAGATCCTGCTGCATCCGGACCCGTACCCGACGCGCGACGCCTGGTGCCGGGCGCGGCTGGCCCTGACCGAGCGCCGGCTCACCGCCGAACGCAACGGGCTGCCCACCGTCCTGGTCAACCACTTCCCGCTCGTCCGCGAACCCACCCGGATCCTGCGGTACCCGGAGTTCGCGCAGTGGTGCGGCACCGAGGCCACCGCCGACTGGCACGTCCGGTTCGACGCCCGCGTCGCTGTCTACGGCCACCTGCACATCCCGCGCACCACCTGGTACGACGGGGTCCGGTTCGAAGAGGTCTCGGTGGGCTACCCACGGGAGTGGCGTCGCCGCTCGACGCCTCCGGGGCGGCTGCGCCGCATCCTGCCGGCGGCCGCCGGACAGCCCGCCTGAGCGCCGTCGCGATGCTGGTCACCGCTTTGTCCGGGACCCGCCGCGACGGTCCTCACGGGCCGGTCGATCAGGGGTTCTCTAGGGGTTGGGCGCGTGATGGGCGCTCAGTACCGTCCAGTCACGGTGGCGGGCATGTGTCGGCGGGACGGCCCGGCGTGGCGGGCGCCTGAGCAGGCACGACAACCGGAATCAGGAGCAGGTGTCGGGATCGTTGGCCGGACGGCCATGTCTCCACCCACCTGTGCACGAAGCCGGTCCGTCGGCGGTGGTGTGGTCAACGAATCGGCAGATTCCGATCGATAGCAAGCTCTGGGCGGGTGGGTCATGGCGGACGAAGACAAGCTCCTCGAACACCTGAAGTGGGTGACCTCCGAGCTCCGCCTGGCGCGCCGGCGCCTGACCGAGCTGGAGAACGAGGACGCGGAGCCGATCGCGATCGTCGGGATGGCCTGCCGGTTCCCCGGCGGGGTCGCCTCGCCGGAGGACCTCTGGGAGCTGGTCGCGGGCGGGGTGGACGCCACCGGCACGTTCCCCGACGACCGGGGCTGGGACCTCGACAGGCTCTACGACCCCGACCCGGACCACCCCGGCACCACCTACAGCAACCGGGGCGGCTTCCTGCGCGACGCCGGCCTGTTCGATCCGACCCTGTTCGGCATCTCGCCGCGCGAGGCGCTGGCCATGGACCCGCAGCAGCGGCTCCTGCTCGAGGTGACCTGGGAGGTCTTCGAGCGGGCCGGCATCGACGCCGCGTCGGTGCGGGGCAGCCGTACCGGGGTGTTCGTCGGCACCGCCGGGCAGGACTACACGTCGGTGCTGCGGCAACTACCCGAGGGCACGGAGGGCTACGTCCTCACCGGCACGGCCGCCAGCGTCATGTCCGGCCGGCTGGCGTACTCCTTCGGGCTGGAGGGCCCGGCCGTCACGATCGACACCGCCTGCTCCTCGTCGCTGGTCGCCCTGCACCTCGCCGGTCAGGCCCTGCGCGACGGCGAGTGCTCCCTCGCCGTGGCCGGCGGCGTCACCGTGCTCGCCACGCCCGGCGCCTTCGTCGAGTTCTCCCGCCAGCGCGGGCTCGCCTCCGACGGCCGGTGCAAGGCCTTCTCCGCCGACGCCGACGGGACCGGCTGGTCCGAGGGCGTCGCCATGCTGCTCGTCGAGAAGCTCTCCGACGCCCGGCGCAACGGTCACCCCGTCCTGGCGGTGATCCGGGGCAGCGCCGTCAACCAGGACGGCGCCAGCAGCGGCCTGACCGCCCCCAACGGCCCCTCGCAGCAGCGGGTCATCCGGCAGGCGCTGGAGAACGCCCGGCTCAGCCCGTCCGACGTGGACGTGGTCGAGGCGCACGGCACGGGCACCCGGCTGGGCGACCCGATCGAGGCGCAGGCGCTGCTCGCCACGTACGGCCAGGGACGCTCCGCCGACCGGCCGCTGTGGCTGGGGTCGCTGAAGTCGAACATCGGCCACCCCCAGGCCGCGGCCGGCGCCGGCGGCGTCATCAAGATGGTGATGGCGATGCGGCACGGCGTGCTGCCGCCTACCCTGCACGTGGACCGGCCGTCCCCGCACGTCGACTGGTCGACGGGGGCCGTGTCCCTGCTGGACGAGGCGCGCCCCTGGGCGGGCGGCGACCACGTCCGCCGGGCCGCCGTGTCGTCCTTCGGCATGAGCGGCACGAACGCCCACCTGATCCTGGAGCAGGCCCCGGCCCCCGACCCGGCAGCCGACGAGGCCGCGCCGTCGCGCCGACCCGTCGTCGCGCCGGTGCTGCTCTCCGCCGCGCAGCCGGCCGCGCTGTCCGCGCAGGCCGACCGGCTGGCCCGTTGGCTGGGCGACGACGAGGAGCCGCGCCCGCTCGACGTGGCCTGGTCCTCGGTGGTGTCCCGCTCGACGCTCGACCGGCGTGCGGTGGTGCTCGCCGAGGACCGCGCGGGCCTGCGGGCGGGCCTGGAGTCCCTGGCGGCGGGAGCGCCGTCGGGCACGGTGGTCACGGGCCAGGCCGGGGACCGCGGTCCGCTGGCGGTGCTCTTCTCCGGCCAGGGCGCGCAGCGCGCCGGCATGGGTCGGGAGCTGTACGCGGAGTTCCCGGTCTTCGCCGTCGCGCTGGACGAGGCGTGCGGGCACCTGGACCGGGTGCTGCCGCGCCCGCTGAAGGAGGTGCTGTTCGCTCCCGAGGGTTCCGCCGAGGCGGAGCTGCTGGACCAGACCGCGTTCACCCAGGCCGGGCTGTTCGCGGTCGAGGTGGCGCTGTTCCGCCTGGTGGAGTCGTTCGGCGTGGTGCCGGACTTCGTGGGCGGGCACTCGATCGGCGAGATCGCCGCGGCGCACGTGGCCGGGGTGCTGTCCCTCCAGGACGCCTGCCTGCTGGTGGCGGCGCGGGGCCGGCTGATGCAGGCGCTGCCCGACGGCGGCGGCATGCTCGCCGTGGCCGCCGACGAGGCGGCGGTGGTCGAGTCGATCGCCGGGCTGACCGACCGGGTCGGCGTCGCGGCGGTGAACGGCCCGACCTCGGTCGTGGTCTCCGGCGCCGTCGACGCGCTGGACGAGGTGGAGCGGGCCTGGCGGGACCGGGGTGTGCGTACCCGCCGGTTGAGCGTCAGCCACGCGTTCCACAGCCCGCTGATGGAGCCGGTGCTGGAGCGCTTCCGCGGCATCGTCGAGCGGCTGGACTTCGCCGCGCCCGCGCTGCCGATCGTGTCGAACCTGACCGGGGCGCTCGCCGACGCCGACGAGATCCGCACCGCCGACTACTGGGTGCGGCACGTGCGTGAGGCGGTGCGCTACGCCGACGGGATCGCGGCCCTGCGGGACGCGGGGGTCGACACGTTCCTGGAGGTCGGCCCGCAGAGCGTGCTGACCGCGATGACGGCGGACGCCCTGCCCGACGACGACGTGCTGACCGTCGCCGCCCAGCGCCGGGACCGGCCGCAGGCGCAGGCGCTGCTGGCGGCGCTGGCCGAGCTGCACGTGCACGGCGTTCCGGTCGCCTGGCAGGAGTGGTTCGCCGACACCGGGGCGCGGCGGGTGGAGCTGCCCACGTACGCCTTCCAGCGGGAGCGGTTCTGGCCCGAGGTGGTGCCGTGGCGCGTCGGCGACGTGTCGGGTGCCGGCCTGGGCGTGGCGGGGCACCCGCTGCTCGGCGCCGCGGTGCGCCTCGCCGGTGACGACGAGGTCGTGCTGACCGGCCGGCTGTCGGCGTCGACGCACCCGTGGCTGGCGGACCACGTGGTCGGCGGTGCCGTGGTGGTGCCGGGCACCGCACTGGTCGAGCTGGCGGTGCGCGCCGGCGACGAGGTGGGCACGTCGCGCGTACGGGAGCTGACCGTGGCGGCGCCGCTGGTGCTGCCGGAGTCCGGTGCGGTACGCGTGCAGGTGCGCGTCGGCGCGGCCGACGACTCCGCCGTTCGGTCGGTCTCCGTGTACTCGCAGCCTGAGGACGACGACGACTCCGAGTGGACGCGGCACGCCGACGGTGTGCTCGAACCGGTGTCGGCCGACGAGCCGGGCGTCGGCGCGTGGCCGCCGGCGGGCGCGACCGAGGTGGACCTGACCGGCTGGTATCCGGCGCTGGCGGAGCACGGCCTGTCGTACGGGCCGGTGTTCCAGGGCGTGCTGCGGGCCTGGACGGCCGACGGTGAGGCGTACGCCGAGGTGGCGCTGCCGGACGGCGCGGCCGGCGACGCGGGCGCGTTCGGGGTGCACCCGGCGCTGCTGGACGCCGCCCTGCACCCGGTGGCCCTGCTGCTGGCGGCGGAGCCGGCGGGCGGGCCCCGCGTGCCGTTCGCGTTCGAGGGCGTGCAGGTGCACGCCTCGGGCGCCAGGACGCTGCGGGTGCGGCTGACCCGGGACGGCTCCGGGGTGCGGCTGGTCGCCGGCGACGGCTCGGGCGCGCCGGTGGTGTCGGTGGACTCCCTGGTGCTGCGGGAGATGACCGCGACGGCGACCCGGAGCGGCGCCGCCCGGTCGCTGTACGAGGTGGCCTGGCAGGCCGAGCAGATCGACGGCGTCGACGACCTTCCGGGGTGGGCGGCGCTGGGCCGGCCGGCATCGGAAGCGCTGCCGGAGGTGCCGGTCTTCGCGGACGTGGCGGCCCTGGCGGCGGGCGGGGCCACCGCCCGGCAGGTGCTGCTGACGGTGCCCGCCGGCGAACCCGGCGTCGCCGTGCCGGAGGCCGTGCGGACGGTCACCGGCGGTGTGCTGGACGTGCTGCGGTCCTGGCTCGCCGCCGAGCCGCTGGCCGACACGAAGCTCGTGGTGGTGACCCGGGGCGCGGTGGCCGCCGGGGACGACGACCAGGTCACCGACCTGGCTGCCGCCGCCGTCTGGGGCCTGCTGCGCTCGGCGCAGTCGGAGCACCCGGGGCGGATCGTCCTCGCCGACGTCGAGGGCGAGCTGACCCCCGCGACCCTCGCCGTGCTGGCCGGCGCCGCCGTCGACCCGTCGGTCTCCGGCGGCCAGCTCGCGGTGCGCGGCGAGCGCACCCTCGTGCCGAGGCTGGCGCGGCCGGTGGGCGACGAGCTGACCCCGCCGTCCGGGCCGTGGCACCTCGCCCCCGTCACTCCCGGCACCCTGGACGGGATCGGCATGGTGCCCGCCACGCCCGTCGCCCTGGACGCCGGGCAGGTGCGCGTCGCCGTGCGTGCGGCCGGCGTGAACTTCCGGGACGTGCTGATCGGCCTGGGCATGTATCCGGATCCGGCGGCGGTGATGGGCAGCGAGGGTGCGGGTGTCGTGGTCGAGGTCGGCCCCGGCGTGACCGACCTGGCGCCCGGCGACCGGGTGATGGGCATGTTCGAACTCGGGTTCAGCCCGCAGGCGGTCGCCCACCGCCAGCGCATCGCCAAGATGCCCGCCGGCTGGTCCTTCACCCAGGCGGCGTCCGTCCCCCTGGTCTTCCTGACCGCGTACTACGCGCTGCGCGACCTGGCCGGGCTGCGGTCCGGCGAGTCGGTGCTGATCCACAACGGCGCCGGTGGCGTCGGCATGGCCGCCATCCAGCTCGCCCACCACCTCGGCGCCACCGTCCACGCGACGGCGAGCCCCGGCAAGTGGGGTGTGCTGCGGGGCCTGGGGGTGGCGGGGGAGCGGATCGCGTCGTCGCGGACCACGGAGTTCGAGCAGGTCTTCGGCGCGGCCAGCGGCGGTGCCGGGGTGGACGTGGTGCTCGACGCGTTGGCCGGTGAGTTCGTCGACGCGTCGCTGCGGCTGCTGCCGCGCGGTGGCCGGTTCGTGGAGATGGGCAAGGCCGACGTGCGCGACCCGGAGACGGTCGCCGCCGAACACCCGGGCGTGACGTACCGCGCGTTCGACCTCAACGAGGCGGGCAGCACCCGCATCGGCGAGATGCTCACCGAGATCCTCGACCTCTTCGCGCGGGGCGCGCTGCGCCCGCTGCCCGTACGGGCGTGGGACGTGCGTCAGGCCCGGCAGGCGCTGCGGCACATCAGCCAGGCCCGCCACGTCGGCAAGGTGGTGCTGCGCATCCCCGCGCCCGCCGACCCCGACGGCACCGTGCTGCTCACCGGCGCGGCCGGGACCCTGGCCGGCGTACTCGCGCGGCACCTCGTCGCCACCGGCCAGGCCCGCCGCCTGCTGCTGGCCTCCCGCCGCGCACCCGGCCGGGACGACGCGTACGCCACCCTGGTCCGGGAGCTGACCGACGCGGGCGCCGACGTCACCGCCGTGGCCGTCGACGTCAGCGACTCCGCGCAGGTCACCGAGCTGGTCGCCGGGATCGACCCGGCGCACCCGCTGACGGCGGTGGTGCACACCGCCGGCGTGATCGCCGACGCGACCATCGGTTCGTTGGACGAGTCCGCCCTGCGTACGGTGCTGGCGCCGAAGGTGGACGCCGGCTGGGCGTTGCACGAGGCGACCGCGCACCTGGACCTGTCGGCGTTCGTGTTGTTCTCGTCGGTGGCGGCCACCCTCGGCTCGCCGGGGCAGGGCAACTACGCGGCGGCGAACGCGTTCCTCGACGCCCTCGCGCAGCACCGCCGGCAGCAGGGGCTGCCCGCCACCAGCCTCGCCTGGGGCATGTGGGCCACCGACAGCACGATGACCGCGCACCTCGACGGCGACGACCAGCAGCGGCTGCGGCGGGTCGGGATGAGCCGGCTCTCCCCGGCCGAGGGCGCCGAACTCTTCGACGCCGCCCTGCCGGCGGTGCAACCGGTCGTCGTCGCAGCCCGCCTCCACGTCACCGGCGAGGCGAGCGGCGTACCGCCGCTGATGCGGCACCTGCTGCGCGGCGGCGGCCGACGCCGCACCGCCACCGACCGGCCGAGCGCCGGGGCGTCGTGGCGTGAGCGGCTCGACGGCCTGTCCGAGGCGGACGCCCGCCAGGCGCTCGTCGACCTCGTCTGCGGCCAGGCCGCCACGGTGCTGGGGCACGCCTCGGCACAGGCTGTCCCCGCCGCCCGCGCCTTCAAGGACCTGGGCTTCGACTCGCTGACCTCGGTGGAGCTGCGCAACCGGCTGGGCGCCGCCACCGGGCTGCGCCTGACCGCCACGCTGGCCTTCGACCACCCCACCCCGGCCCGGCTCGCCGAGCACCTGTTCGCGCAGCTCGGCCGGGCCACCGGCGCCGGCACCACCGTCCGTACGGTCGTCACCGCCGACGCCGACGAGCCGATCGCCATCATCGGCATGGCCTGCCGCTACCCGGGCGGCGTCGCCACCCCCGAGCAGCTGTGGCAGCTCGTCACCTCCGGGTCCGACGCCATCGGCGGCTTCCCCACCGACCGCGGCTGGGACCTCGACCGGCTGTACGGCACCGACGGCGACCAGGCCGGCGGCACCGTCACCGACCAGGGCGGCTTCCTCTACGACGCGGCCGACTTCGACGCCGGCTTCTTCAACATCAGCCCCCGCGAGGCCCTCGCCATGGACCCGCAGCAGCGGCTGCTGCTGGAGACCGCCTGGGAGAGCTTCGAGTACGCCCGCATCGACCCCGCCGCGCTCGGCGGCACCGCCACCGGTGTCTTCATCGGGGCCGCCTCCTCCGGCTACGCCACCAGCGGCCGTGACGACCTGGACGGCCTCGAGGGGCACCTGCTGACCGGGACGGCGGGCAGCGTCGCCTCCGGGCGGGTCGCCTACATGTTCGGCCTCGAAGGCCCGGCGGTCACCGTCGACACCGCCTGCTCGTCGTCGCTGGTGGCGCTGCACCTCGCGGCCCAGGCGCTGCGCGGCGGCGAGTGCGACATGGCCCTGGCCGGCGGGGTGGCGCTGATGGCGCAGCCCGGCATGTTCTCCGAGTTCTCCCGGCAGGGCGGCCTCGCCCCGGACGGGCGGTGCAAGGCGTTCGCCGCCGGGGCCGACGGCACCGGCTGGTCCGAGGGCGTGGGCATGCTGCTCGTGGAGCGCCTCTCCGACGCCCGGCGCAACGGGCACCGGGTGCTCGCCGTACTGCGCGGCTCCGCGATCAACCAGGACGGCGCGTCCAACGGGCTGACCGCCCCGAACGGCCCGTCGCAGCAGCGGGTGATCCGGCAGGCCCTGGAGAACGCGCGGCTGAACCCGGCCGACGTGGACGCCGTCGAGGCGCACGGCACCGGCACCGTCCTCGGCGACCCCATCGAGGCGCAGGCGGTGCTGGCCACCTACGGGCAGGACCGCGCCGACGCCGAGCCCCTCTGGCTCGGCTCAATCAAGTCGAACATCGGCCACTCCCAGGCCGCGGCCGGGGTGGCCGGCGTGATCAAGATGGTGCTGGCGATGCGGCACGGCGTGCTGCCGCCGACCCTGCACGTGGACGAGCCGTCGCCCCACGTCGACTGGAGCGCCGGGGCGGTCGCCCTGCTCACCGAGGCCCGTCCGTGGCCGGCGGTGCAGCGGCCGCGCCGGGCCGCCGTGTCGTCGTTCGGCATCAGCGGCACCAACGCGCACACCATCATCGAGCAGGCGCCCGACGAGCCGGCCCCGGCGACGACCCCGCCGGCGGGGGACCTCCCCGGCCTGGTCGGCCCCGCGGCCGTACCCCTGCTGGTCTCCGGCCGCAGCCCCCGCGCGCTCGGGGCGCAGGCCGCCCGGATCGGCGAACGGCTGGCCGGCGACGCCGACCTGGACCTGCGGCACCTCGGGTTCTCCCTGGCCGCGCAGCGGGCCCACCACCCGTACCGGGCGGTCGTCGTGGCCGCCGACCGGGACGACGCGGCCGCCCGACTGGCCGCCCTCGCCTCCGCCGACGGCACGCCGGCCGGCGCGGACACGGCGTCGAAGGTCGTCTTCGTCTTCCCCGGCCAGGGCTCCCAGTGGAAGGGGATGGCGCTCGACCTGCTGGAGACCTCGCCGGTCTTCCGGCAGCGGATGGGGGAGTGCGCCGAGGAGCTGTCCCGGCTGGTGGACTGGTCCCTCACCGACGTGCTCCGGGAGGCGCCCGGCGCGCCGCCCCTGGACCGGGTGGACGTGGTCCAGCCGGTGCTCTTCTCCGTCATGGTGTCCCTCGCCCAGCTCTGGCGCTCCTGCGGCGTCGTGCCGGCCGCCGTCGTCGGGCACTCGCAGGGTGAGATCGCCGCGGCCTGCGCGGCCGGCGCGCTGACCCTCGCCGACGCGGTACGGCTCGTCGTGGCGCGCAGCCGTGGCCTGCTGGCCATCTCGGGCCGGGGCGGCATGGTCTCCGTCCCGCTGCCGGCCGCCGACACCGAGCAGCTCATCGCGCGGTGGCGGGGCACCCTCTCCGTGGCCGCCCTCAACGGCGCCGCCGCGACCGTGGTCTCCGGTGACGCGGCGTCGGTCGCCGAACTGCTCGCGCACTGCGCCGAGCGGGACATCCGGGCCCGCGCGATCGCCGTCGACTACGCCTCACACTGCGACCACGTCGACGCCGTACGCGACGACCTGGTGGCGGCGCTCGGCACGGTCGACTCCCGCTCGACCGGGGTGGCCTTCCACTCGACGGTCACCGGCGAGCCCATCGACACCGCCGAGCTCGACGCGGGCTACTGGTACCGCAACCTGCGGGAACCGGTCCGGCTCGCGCCGGTGCTGGACGAGCTGATCGACCAGGGCTTCCGGGTCTTCGTCGAGGTCAGCCCGCACCCCGTGCTGAAGGTGGTGGTGCAGGACGCGCTGGAGAAGGCCACCGGCGCCGTCGACGCGGGCGTCGTGGTCGGTTCGCTGCGCCGCGACGAGAACGGGCCGCACCAGCTCCTGACCGGCCTCGGTGACCTGCACGTCGCCGGGGTGCCCGTCGACTGGGCGGCGGTGTTCGCCGGCTCCGGCGCCACCGGCGTCGACCTGCCGACGTACGCCTTCCAGCGGGAGCGGTTCTGGCCGGCGGTGGACCACTCCGCCGGCGGCGACGTGTCGGGCGCGGGCCTGGGGGCGGCGGGACATCCGCTGCTCGGCGCGGCGGTACGCCTCGCCGGTGACGACGAGGTCGTGCTGACCGGCCGGCTGTCGGTGTCGACGCACCCGTGGCTGGCGGACCACGTGGTCGGCGGTGCGGTGCTGGCGCCGGGCACCGCGCTGGTGGAACTGGTGGTGCGCGCCGGCGACGAGGTGGGTGCGTCGCGGGTACGCGAACTGACGGTGGCGGCGCCGCTGGTGCTGCCCGCCGCCGGTGCCGTCCGCGTGCAGGTACGCGTCGGCGCGGCCGACAGCTCCGGCGTCCGGTCGGTGGCGGTCCACTCGCAGCCCGACGGCGACGCGGAGGCCGAGTGGACGCGGCACGCCGACGGTGTGCTGGAGCCCGCCGCCGACGAGCCGGAGGTGGGCGCCTGGCCGCCCGCCGGGGTGCCCGAGGTGGATCTCGCCGGCTGGTATCCGGCGCTGGCGGAGCGGGGCCTGACCTACGGCCCGTCGTTCCAGGGGCTGCGTCGACTGTGGGCCGCCGGCGACCACGCGTACGCCGAGGTGGCGTTGCCGGACGAGGCGACCGTCGACACCGACCGGTTCGCCGTGCACCCGGCGCTGCTGGACGCCGCGCTGCACCCCGTGGGACTGCTGCTGGCGGACCGCTCCGGCGGGCCGCGGGTGCCCTTCGCCTTCGAGGGCGTGCAGGTGCACGCCTCCGGGGCCCGGGTACTGCGGGTGCGGTTGACCCGGACGGGTTCCCGGGTGCGGCTGGTGGCCGGCGACGAGTCGGGCGCGCCCGTGGTGTCGGTGGACGCGCTCGCGTTGCGGGAGATGACCGCGTCCGCCGGCCAGGACCCCACCGAGCGGGCGCTGTTCGAGGTGACGTGGCAGCCCGAGCGGGTCACGCCGGCGCGCGACGTCACCGGCTGGATGCTGCTCGGCGACACCGAGGTGCCGGCGGACCTGTCCACGCCGGCGTTCCCGACCGTCGACGACCTGGTCACGGCGATCTCCGGCGGCGTGGTCGAGGCGCCCCGCGCGCTGGTGCTCCCGGTCCGGGCGGACACGCCCGATTCCGGACTGCCCGACCTGGTGGGCACGGTCACCGCCCAGGTGCTGGACGTGCTGCGCTCCTGGCTGGCCGCCGAGGCCCTGGCCGACACGAAGCTGGTGGTCCTGACCCGCGGCGCGGTGCTCGCCGCACCGGCCGACGCGCTGCGTGACCTGGCCGGCGCGACGGTCTGGGGCCTGCTGCGCTCGGCGCAGTCGGAGCACCCGGGCCGGATCGTCCTCGCCGACGTCGACGGCGCGCTCACCCCGGCCGTCCTCGCGGTGCTGGCCGCGGTGGCCGAGGACCCGTCGGCCACCGGCGGCCAGGTGGCCGTACGCGGCGACGAGGTGCGCACCCCGCGCCTGGGCCGGCCCACCGGCCAGGCCGCCGACGAACTCGTCGCGCCGGCCGGGCTGTGGCAGGTCGGCGCGGTGAGCCCCGGCACCCTCGACGGGATCGGCATGGTGCCCGCCACCCCCGTCGCCCTGGACGCCGGCCAGGTGCGCGTCGCGGTGCGCGCGGCCGGCGTGAACTTCCGGGACGTGCTGATCGGCCTGGGCATGTACCCGGATCCGGCGGCTGTGATGGGCAGCGAGGGTGCGGGCGTCGTGGTCGAGGTCGGCCCCGGCGTTACCGACCTGGCGCCCGGCGACCGGGTGCTCGGCATGTTCGAGCCGGCCTTCGCCCCCGAGGTGGTCGCCGCCCGCGACCTCGTCGCGAAGATCCCCGCCGGCTGGTCCTTCACGCAGGCCGCGTCGGTGCCGGTGGTGTTCCTGACCGCGTACTACGCGCTGCGCGACCTGGCCGGCCTGCGGGCGGGCGAGTCGGTGCTGATCCACAACGGCGCCGGTGGCGTCGGGATGGCCGCCATCCAGCTCGCCCGGCACTGGGGCGCGACGGTGTACGCCACCGCCAGCCCCGGCAAGTGGGGCGTGCTGCGGGGCCTGGGGGTGGCCGGGGAGCGGATCGCGTCGTCGCGGACCACGGAGTTCGAGCAGACCTTCGGCGCGGCCACGGGTGGCGTCGGGGTCGACGTGGTGCTCGACGCCCTGGCCGGTGAGTTCGTCGACGCGTCGCTGCGGCTGCTGCCGCGCGGTGGCCGGTTCGTGGAGATGGGCAAGGCCGACGTGCGCGACCCGCAGACGGTCGCCACCGAACACCCCGGCGTCAGCTACCGCGCGTTCGACCTGAACGAGGCCGGGCACCCGCGGATCGGCGAGATGCTGACCGAGATCCTCGACCTGTTCCAGCGGGGCGCGCTGCGTCCGCTGCCCGTACGGGCGTGGGACGTGCGTCAGGCCCGGCAGGCGCTGCGGCACATCAGCCAGGCCCGCCACATCGGCAAGGTCGTCCTGCGGGTGCCCGCGCCCGCCGACCCCGACGGCACCGTGCTGCTCACCGGCGCGGGAGGCGCCCTCGCCCGGGTGTTCGCCCGGCACCTGGTGGCCACCGGTCAGGCGCGGCACCTGCTGCTGGCCTCGCGCCGTGGCCCCGAGCAGTACCAGGACCTGGTCGAGGAGCTCACCCGGGCCGGTGCCCGGGTCACCGCCGGCACCGCCGACGTGACCGACCCCCGGCAGGTGACCCGGCTGCTGGAACTGGTGGACCCGGCGCACCCGCTGACCGCGGTGGTGCACACCGCCGGCGTGATCGCCGACGCGACCATCGGTTCGTTGGACGAGTCCGCCCTGCGTACGGTGCTGGCGCCGAAGGTGGACGCCGGTTGGGCGTTGCACGAGGCGACCGCGCACCTGGACCTGTCGTCGTTCGTGCTGTTCTCCTCGGTGGCGGCCACCCTCGGCTCGCCGGGGCAGGGCAACTACGCGGCGGCGAACGCGTTCCTCGACGCCCTCGCGCAGCACCGCCGGCAGCAGGGGCTGCCCGCCACCAGCCTCGCCTGGGGACTGTGGGCCACCAGCAGCGCGATGACCGCGCACCTGCACGGCAACGACCACCGCAAGGCGATCCGCGCCACCAGCGCCCCGCTGACCGACCAGCAGGGCGTCGCGCTCTTCGAGGCGGCACGGCAGCGCGGCAGCGCCCACCTCGTACTCATGAACCTGCCGCCGGCGACCGCGCGCCCGGCCGGCGGCACCGTGCCCAGCCTGCTGCGTGACCTGGTCCGCACCTCCGCTCCGGCCCGCCGCGCGGTGGGTCGGGGCCCGGCCGACACCGCGTCGGTGCGGGACCGCCTGGCGATGCTCAGCCCGGCCGAGCGGCGCAACCACCTGCTCGACCTGGTGGCCGCGAACGTCGCCAGCGTGCTCGGGCACCGCTCCGCGGAGAACGTCGACCCCCACCGCGCCTTCAAGGAGTTGGGCTTCGACTCGCTCACCTCCGTCGAACTGCGCAACCGGCTCTCCGCCGCGACCGGGCTGCGGCTGCCCGCGACCGTGGCGTTCGACCACCCGGCCCCCGCGGTGCTCGCCGACTTCCTCGACCGGGAACTGGGCGGCGGTTCGGACGCCGCCCGCCCGGCCGCGGTCGGTACGGCCGCCGCGCTCGACGAGCCGATCGCCATCATCGGCATGGCCTGCCGCTTCCCCGGCGAGGTGCAGACCCCCGAGCAGCTCTGGCAGGTGGTCACCGCCGGCGCCGACGTCATCTCGCCGTTCCCCACCGACCGGGGCTGGGACCTGGACGACCTGAGGGCCAGCGGCGGGGACGACACGTCCGTACCCCGCCAGGGCGGCTTCCTGCACGACGCCGCCCAGTTCGACGCCGCCTTCTTCGGGATCTCGCCCCGGGAGGCGCTGGCCATGGACCCGCAGCAGCGGTTGCTGCTGGAGACGTCCTGGGAGGCCTTCGAACGGGCGGGGATCGATCCGCACTCGGCGCGGGGCAGCAGCACCGGTGTCTACGTCGGGCTCATCTACCACGACTACGCCTCCCAGGCCGCCGGAACGACCGACGAGGTGGACGGCTACGTCGGCAACGGCAGCGCGGGAAGCGTCGCCTCGGGACGTATCTCCTACCTGTTCGGCCTCGAAGGTCCCGCGGTCACCGTCGACACCGCCTGCTCGTCGTCGCTTGTCGCGCTGCACCTGGCCACCCAGGCGCTGCGGCAGGACGAGTGCCGGCTCGCGCTCGCCGGCGGGGTGAGCGTGATGTCCACCCCCGGCATGCTCACCGAGTTCTCCCGGCAGCGCGGCCTGTCGCCCGACGGTCGGTGCAAGGCCTTCGGCGCGGGCGCCGACGGCACCGGCTTCGCCGAGGGCGTCGGCATGCTCCTGCTGGAGCGCCTCTCCGACGCGCAGCGCAACGGCCACCGCGTCCTCGCCGTCGTGCGGGGCAGCGCGGTGAACCAGGACGGGGCCAGCAGCGGCCTGACCGCGCCGAACGGCCCCGCGCAGCAGCGGGTCATCCGGCAGGCGCTGGCGAACGCCCGGCTGACCCCGGGCGACGTCGACGCCGTCGAGGCGCACGGCACGGGCACCGCGCTGGGCGACCCGATCGAGGCGCAGGCCCTCCTGGCCACGTACGGGCAGGACCGGCCGCAGGACCGGCCGCTGTGGCTCGGTTCGATCAAGTCGAACATCGGTCACGCCCAGGCGGCGGCGGGCGTCGCCGGGGTGATCAAGATGGTGTTGGCGATGCGGCACGGGATGCTGCCGCCGACCCTGCACGCCGACGAGCCGTCGCCGCACATCGACTGGACCGCCGGGTCGGTGGCCCTGCTCACCGGTGCCCGGTCGTGGCCGGCCGTCGACCGGCCGCGCCGGGCCGCGGTGTCGTCGTTCGGCATCAGCGGCACCAACGCGCACACGATCATCGAGCAGGCGCCGGAGTTCGTCCCGCCGCCCGTCGGGCCGCCCGCGACGTCCCCCGTCGACCTCGTCGCGTGCGTCCTGTCGGCCCGCGACGACGCCGCCCTGCGCGAGCAGGCACGCCGGCTGCGGGGCCTGCTGGACGACGAACCGGACCTGACGCTCGCCGACGTCGCCCACGCGCTCGCCACCCGCCGCACGGCCTTCGAACACCGCGTGGTGCTGCTGGCCCGGGACCGCGAGGACCTGCTCACCGCCCTCGACGCGGTGGCCGACGAGCAGCCCTCGGCCGCCGTCGTCCACGGCGTGGCCCGCGGCGGACGTACCGCGATCCTCTTCTCCGGCCAGGGCGCCCAGCGTCCCGGCATGGGGCGCGAGCTGTACGACGCCCACCCGGCCTTCGCCACCGCCCTCGACGAGGTGTGCGGGCACCTGGACCAGCACCTGCCCCGTCCGCTGCGCGAGGTGCTGTTCGCCGAGGCGGGCACGCCGGAGGCGGAGCTGCTGGACCAGACCGTGTTCACCCAGGCCGGGCTGTTCGCCGTCGAGGTGGCCCTGTTCCGGCTGGTCGAGTCGTTCGGCGTCCGGGCGGACCTGGTGGCCGGGCACTCGATCGGCGAGGTGGCCGCCGCCCACGTCGCCGGGCTGTTCAGCCTCGCCGACGCCTGCGCGCTGGTCGGGGCCCGTGGCCGGCTCATGCAGGCCCTGCCGCAGGGCGGCGGGATGCTCGCGGTCGGCACCGACGAACAGGCCGTCGTGGAGTCGTTGGCCGGGCTCACCGACCGGCTCGGCGTCGCGGCGGTGAACGCCCCGACCGCCGTGGTGGTCTCCGGCGAGGTTGGGGCCCTCGACGAGGTGGAGCGGACCTGGCAGGACCGGGGCGTACGCACCCGCCGGCTGAACGTCAGCCACGCCTTCCACAGCCCGCTGATGGAGCCGATGCTGCGCGAGTTCCGGCAGGTGCTCGACACCCTGACGTTCCACTGGCCGACCCTGCCGATCGTGTCGAACCTGACGGGCGAGGTCGCCGACCCCGACGAGATCGGCACCCCCGACTACTGGGTCCGGCACGTGCGCGAGACCGTCCGGTTCGCCGACGGGATCGCCAGCCTGCGTACGCGCAACGTCCGGGTCTTCCTCGAACTGGGCCCCGACGCGGTGCTCGCCGGCATGGTGCGCGGCTGCCTGCCCGACGACGGCGAAACCCTCCCGGCGGCCGTCGTGGCGAGCCTGCGCCCGGGCCGCCCGGAACCTGTGTCGCTGATGAACGCGCTGGCGGAGCTGCACGTGCACGGCGTGCCGGTCACCTGGACCGACCTCCTGCCGGGCACCGCGACCCGCCCGGTGGACCTGCCGACGTACCCGTTCCAGCGGCAGCGGTTCTGGCCGGCGGTGGGGCGGCTGCGGGCCGGTGACGTCAGCGGCGCGGGCCTCGGTGTGGCGGGGCACGGCCTGCTCGGCGCGGCGGTCGACCTCGCCGGCGACGACGAGGTGGTGCTGACCGGCCGGCTGTCGCTGGCCACCCACCCCTGGCTGGCCGACCACGTGGTCTCGGGCGTGCCGCTGGTCCCCGGCACGGCGCTGGTGGAACTGGCCGTGCGCGCGGGCGACGAGGCGGGCGTGTCCCGGCTGCGTGACCTGGCGGTGCTGACGCCGCTGGTGCTTCCCGACGCGGGCGCCGTGCGGATCCAGGTCCGGGTGTCGGCGGGCGAGGCGTCGCAGCGTCCCGTCGCCGTCTACTCGCGCCCTGACGACGACCCCGAGGCGGGCTGGCTCCAGCACGCCGAGGGTGTGCTGGAGCCGGCGACGGCGGACGAGCCGAGGACGGGCACCTGGCCGCCGGTCGGCGCGACCGAGGTCGACCTGGCGGGCTGGTACCCGGCGCTCGTCGCGCGCGGCCTGGCGTACGGGCCGGTGTTCCAGGGTCTGCGACGCGCGTGGGTGGGCGACGGCGAGGTGTTCGCCGAGGTGGTCCTGCCGGACGACGCGGTGGCGGGCATCGACCGGTTCGGGGTGCACCCGGCGCTGCTGGACGCGGCCCTGCACCCGGTCGCCCTGCTGCTCGGCGAGGAGCCGGGCGGGCCACGGGTTCCCTTCGCGTTCGAGGGCGTGCAGGTGCACGCCGCCGGTGCCAGCGTGCTGCGGGTCCGGTTGTCCCGCAGCGCCGCCGGCGTGCGGCTGGTGGCGTGCGACGAGGTGGGCGCGCCGGTGGTCTCGGTGGACTCCCTCGTCCTGCGTGAGCTGGCTGGCACGGCCACGGCGGGTGTGGCGTCCCGGTCGATGTTCGAGGTGGTCTGGCAGGCGGAGGAGACCGAACCGGTCGACGACGTCTCGGGTTGGGCGGTGCTGGGCGGTCCGGCCCTGCCGGGCGTTCCCGGCGGTCCCTCCGCCGAGACGATCAGGCAGCTGCTGGCCGCGATCGACACCGGCACCACACCGCCGCGCCGACTGCTGTTCACGCCGACCGGACCGGACGCCGGCGACGTCGACGCGGCGCAGCGGGCCCGGGCCATGACGGCGGACGTGCTGGGCCTCGTGCAGGCGTGGCTGGCCGCCGACGTCCTGGCGGAGTCGAAACTGGTGGTGGTCACCCGACGCGCCGTGTCCGTCGGCGACGAGGACCAGGTGACGGATCCGGCCGCCGCGGCGGTGTGGGGTCTGCTGCGCTCGGCGCAGTCCGAGCACCCGGGCCGCATCGTCCTGGCCGACGTGGACCGTGGCGTGAACCCCGGCATGCTGGGCACCCTGACCCGCTACGCGGCGGACCCGACCGGCGGCCAGGTGGCCGTCCGTGGCGGCGAGGTCTTCGTGCCGCGCCTGGTCCGTGCGGTGGTCCCGGCGTCGGCGCAGGCGCCGGCCGTCGGTGACGGCGTGGTGCTGGTGACCGGCGGTACGGGTGCGCTCGGTGCGCTGGTCGCGGAGCACCTGGTGTCGGTGCACGGCGTGCGGTCGCTGGTGTTGGTGTCGCGGCGCGGCCCGGAGGCCGAAAATGCCGGCGAGCTGACCGGGCGGTTGACCGCGCTGGGCGCCGACGTGCGGATCGTCGCCTGTGACGTGACGGACCGGGACCAGGTGTTCGGCCTGGTGGCGGAGATCGGCGCCGAGGGTCGCCTGGCGGGCGTGGTGCACACGGCCGGTGTCCTGGACGACGGTGTCGTGGAGGGGCTGACGGCGGAGCGGCTGGCCGGGGTGTTGGCGCCGAAGGTGTCGGCCGGGTGGTTCCTGCACGAGGCGACGGCGTCCCTCGCGCCGGATCTGGACCTGTTCGTGGTGTTCTCGTCGGTGGCGGGGGTGCTGGGTTCGCCGGGGCAGTCGGCGTACGCGGCGGCCAACGCGTTCCTGGACGGGCTGGCGGTGTGGCGGCGCAAGTCGGGCCTGCCCGCGGTCAGCCTGGCGTGGGGCATGTGGGACACCGCCGGCATGGCCGCGTCGATCGGTGGCGTCGAGCGGGCCCGGTCGGCACGCGCCGGCCTCCGGGGCATGAACGCCCGGACCGGTCTGGAGCTGTTCGACGCCGCCCTGGGCGCCGACCGGCCGGCCCTGGTGCCGGCCGTGATCGACGTGCCCGCGCTGCGCTCGGCGGCCTCTGGCGGGATGGTCCCGCCCATGCTGCGGGTCCTCATCGGCACGGCGAACACCCGCCGCCAGGCGGGCAAGGGCGGTGACGGCTGGGCCGACCGGCTCGCCAGGCTCAGCGAGGAGAACGGCCTCACCGAGGTCGACCAGCTGGTGCGCGGTCTCGTCGCGCAGGTGCTGGGGCACGGCGGCGCCGAGGCGGTGCCGGCCGACCGGGCGTTCCGGGAGCTGGGCTTCGACTCGCTGACAGCCGTCGAGCTGCGCAACCGGGTCAACGGCGCGACCGGCCTGCGGCTGGCCTCGACCCTGGTGTTCGACTACCCGACCCCGCAGGCCCTGACCGCCCACGTGTACGCGGAACTGGTCGGCGAACGGCTCGCCGCCGTCGTCTCCGACGAGCCGGCCGGCGGCGACGCCGACGAGCCGATCGCGATCGTGGGCATGGCCTGCCGCTACCCCGGCGGCGTCCAGTCACCCGAGCAGCTGTGGAAGCTGGTCAGCACCGGCGGGGAGGGCGTCGGCGAGTTCCCGGCCGACCGCGGCTGGGACCTCGACACGCTCTTCCACCCCGATCCGGACCACCCCGGGACGTCGTACACCCGGCACGGCGGTTTCCTGTACGACGCCGGCGCGTTCGACCCCGCGTTCTTCGGCATCTCGCCCCGCGAGGCCCTCGCCATGGACCCGCAGCAGCGGTTGCTGCTGGAGGCGTCGTGGGAGACGTTCGAGTCGGCGGGGCTGGACCCGTCGCGGCTGCGGGGCAGCCGGACGGGCGTGTTCGCCGGCGTGATGTACCACGACTACGCGAACCGGCTCATGGAGCTGGCCGGCGAGGTCGAGGGCTACGTCGGCACCGGCAACTCGGGCAGCGTGCTGTCGGGTCGGGTGGCGTACACGTTCGGCCTGGAGGGCCCGGCGGTCAGCGTCGACACGGCGTGCTCGTCGAGCCTCGTGGCGCTGCACCTGGCGGTGCAGGCGTTGCGCTCGGGTGAGTGCGATCTGGCCCTGGCCGGTGGTGTGACGGTGATGGCGACGCCTGGCACGTTCATCGAGTTCTCCCGGCAGCGGGGCCTGTCGGCCGACGGCCGGTGCAGGTCGTTCGCGGCGTCGGCCGACGGCACGGGTTGGTCCGAGGGCGTCGGCGTGCTGCTGGTGCAGCGCCTCTCCGACGCCCAGCGGGAGGGGCGGCGCATCTACGCGGTCGTGCGGGGCACGGCGGTGAACCAGGACGGTGCGTCGAACGGGCTGACGGCCCCGAACGGCCCGTCGCAGCAGCGGGTGATCCGGCAGGCGCTGGCGAACGCGCGGTTGACCACCGCAGACGTGGACGCCGTCGAGGCGCACGGCACGGGCACGACGCTTGGTGACCCGATCGAGGCGCAGGCGTTGTTGGCGACGTACGGGCAGGAGCGTCCGCAGGATCGGCCGCTGTTGTTGGGGTCGGTGAAGTCGAACATCGGGCACACGCAGGCGGCCGCCGGTGTGGCCGGTGTGATCAAGATGGTCATGGCGATGCGGCACGGCGTCGTCCCGTCGACGTTGCACGTGGACGAGCCGTCGCCGCACGTGGACTGGTCGGCCGGGGCGGTGGCCCTCACCACCGAGGCGACGCCGTGGCCGGCCGTGGACCGGCCGCGTCGGGCGGCGGTGTCGTCGTTCGGCATCTCCGGCACGAACGCGCACGTGATCATCGAGCAGCCGCCGGCCGAGCTGGTCGAGGGCGAGATCGTCGCCGGGAACGTACCGCCGCTGGTGCCGGTGCTGCTGTCGGCCCGCGACGGCGCGTCGCTGGCCGCGCAGGCGGGCCGCTGGGCGAGCTCGCTGGCCGCCGACGGCGGCGTACGCCCGCTGGACGTGGCGTGGTCGAGCGTGGTGTCCCGGTCGGTGCTGGAACATCGTGCGGTGGTGGCCGGGACGGGCCGCGACGAGCTGCTGGCGGGCCTGGCGGCGTTGGCGGCGGGTGAGCCCTCCGGCGGGGTCTTCGTGGGCCCGGGTGGGCCCCGGGGCCAGCTGGCGCTGGTGTTCTCCGGCCAGGGCGCGCAGCGCGCCGGCATGGGCCGGGAGCTGTCCGAGGCGTTCCCGGTGTTCGCCACCGCCCTGGACGAGGTGTGCGGACACCTCGACCCGTTGCTGCCTGGGGCGCTGCGGGAGGTGCTGTTCGCCGAGGCGGGTACGGAAGAGGCGGAACTGCTTGACCAGACCGTCTTCACGCAGGCCGGGCTCTTCGCCGTCGAGGTGGCGCTGTTCCGGCTGGTGGAGTCGTTCGGCATCGTGCCCGACATGGTCGCCGGTCACTCGATCGGCGAGGTGACGGCCGCGTACGTGGCCGGGGTGCTGTCCCTGGCCGACGCGTGCGCCCTCGTGGCCGCGCGGGGTCGGTTGATGCAGGCGCTGCCGGCCGGCGGCGGGATGCTGGCCGTGGCCGCCGACGAGGCCGCGGTGGTCGAGTCGATCGCCGGCCTGGCCGACCGGGTCGGTGTCGCGGCGGTGAACGGGCCGACGTCGATCGTCGTGTCCGGCGCGGTGGAGGCCCTCGACGAGATCGAGCGCGACTGGCGGGACCGGGGCGTACGCACGCGCCGGCTCGCCGTCAGCCACGCGTTCCACAGCCCGCTGATGGAGCCGATGCTCGCCGAGTTCCGGACGGTCCTGGACGGGCTGACGTTCGCCGCGCCGGCGCTGCCGGTCGTGTCGAACGTGACCGGGGCGCTCGCCGACGCCGACGAGATCCGCACCGTCGACTACTGGGTGCGCCACGTGCGGGAGGCCGTCCGCTTCGCCGACGGGGTCGCCGCCCTGCGGGCCGCCGGGGTGGACACCTTCCTGGAGATCGGCCCGCAGAGCGTGCTGACCGCGATGGCGGCGGACATCCTGCCGGACGACGACGACGTCCTGGCGGTCGCCACCCAGCGTCGGGACCGGTCGCAGGCCCAGGCGCTGCTCGGCGCGCTGGCGGAACTGCACGTGCACGGCGTGCCGGTGACCTGGCAGGAGTGGTTCACCGACAGCGGGCCGCGGCGGGTCGACCTGCCGACGTACACCTTCCAGCACCAGCGCTACTGGCCGGAGCCGGTGAGTCGGCCGCGTACGAGGACGACCGACAGCGTCGACGCCGACTTCTGGGCCGCCGTCGAGCAGGGCGACCTGAGCGCCCTCGCCACGCAGTTCGGCGACGACGGCGCCGTCCTGGACGCCCTCACCCCGGCCCTGCCGGTCCTGTCGACCTGGCACCGGGCGCGTACGCGGCGGGCGGTCGTGGACGCGTGGTCGTACCGGGTCGGCTGGAAGCGGACCGACATCACCGCCGAGCCGGCGCGGCCCGGCGTGTGGCTGCTCGTGACGGCGGAGGACGACCTGACGGACGGCACCCGCGCGGAGGCGGTCACCAAGGCCCTCGCCGAGGTCGGCGCCGACGTGGTCCGGCTGACCGTCGACCCGGTCGGCACCGACCGGGCGGAACTCGCCCGCCGGCTGGCCGACGCGCTGGCCGACGGACCCGTCACCGGCGTGCTGTCCCTGCTCGGCCTCCGCGACCAGCCGCACCCCGCCCACCCGGCCGTACCGGTCGGGACGGCCGCCACGCTGCTGCTGCTCCAGGCCCTGCACGACGCCGGGGCGACGACCCGGCTGTGGTGCCTGACCCGGGGCGCGGTCAGCACCGGCGACGGGGACGCGGTGCACGGCGTCGCCCAGAGCGGGCTGTGGGGCCTCGGGCTCGTGGCGGGCCTGGAACACCCCCAGCTCTGGGGTGGGCTGGTGGACCTGCCCGAGCAGGTCGACGCGACGGCGTGGGACCGGCTGGCGCGGGTGGTGACCGGCGCCGGCGACGAGGACCAGCTGGCCGTACGCCCCTCCGGGGTGTTCGTCCGCCGCCTGGTCCGCGCGGCACCCGCCGCCCCCGACACGGCGGAGCGGTGGCGGCCGTCCGGCACGGTGCTGGTCACCGGCGGCACCGGCGCCCTGGGCGCCCACGTCGCCCGCTGGGCGGCGGCCAACGGCGCCGCGCACGTCGTGCTGACCAGCCGCCGGGGCGAGCGCGCCCCCGGGGCGACGGAGCTGCGCGACGAGCTGACCGCGCAGGGCGTACGGGCGTCGGTCGTGGCCTGCGACGTGGCCGACCGCGACCAGGTGGCGGCACTGCTGGCCCGGCTCGACGAGGACCCCGCGCCGTTGACGGCCGTGGTCCACGCGGCGGGCGCCGGCGAGCCCGGCCTGATCGCCGACACCGACCTGGCCGCGTTCGCCGGCGTGCTCGACGGCAAGGTCGCCGGCGCGGTGCACCTGGACGCGCTGCTCGCCGACCGGCCGTTGGACGCCTTCGTGCTGTTCGCCTCGATCGCCGGGGTGTGGGGCAGCGGCGGTCAGTCCGCGTACGCCGCCGGCAACGCCTTCCTGGACGCGCTCGCGGAGCAGCGTCGCGGGCGGGGCCTGCCGGCGACCTCCGTGGCCTGGGGGCCGTGGGCCGACGGCGGCATGGCCACCGGCGAGGCCCAGCAGCTGCTGGCCCGGCGCGGCCTGACCGCCATGGCACCGGCCGACGCCGTGCACGCCATGCGGTACGCCGTGGGCCTGCCCCGGGCGGCGCTGACCGTGGTGGACGTCGACTGGGCGGTCTTCGCCCCGGCGTACGCCTCGGCCCGCCCCCGGCCGCTGCTCGACGACATCGCCGAGGCCCGCGAGGCGCTGCACGCCCAGGCCGGGCAGCAGCAGCCCGGCGGGGCCGTCGACGCCCTGCGGGAGCACCTGCTCACGCTGCCCCGGCCCGAGCGGGTCCGGCACCTGGTCGACCTCGTCCGCACCCACGCCTCCGCCGTGCTCGGCCACTCGGGCACGGACCGGGTCAAGCCGCAGCGCGCCTTCAAGGAGCTCGGGTTCGACTCGCTGACGGCGGTCGAGCTGCGCAACCGGCTGACCGGGGCCACCGGCCTGCCGCTGCCGGCGACCCTCGTCTTCGACTACCCGAACCCGGCCGTGCTCGCCGAGAACCTGCTCGACGGCCTGCTGCCCGAGGGGGCACAGGCGGACGGCGGCGACCCGGCGGAGGCGGCCGTCCGGCAGGCGCTCGCGGCGATCCCGCTGACCCGCCTGCGGGAGGCCGGGCTGCTGGACCTGCTGCTCAACCTCGCCGACGCCGACGGCGGCGACGGTGACGAGTCCACCGACGAGGACCTGGACCTCGACGACCTCGACACCGACGCCCTCGTCAGGCTGGCGCTTGACGGAACCGATTCCTGACCGTTGTCCCCAGTACGGAGCTCATGATGTCTACGTCCGCAGACAAGGTCGTCGAGGCGCTTCGCGCCTCGCTCAAGGAGACGGGCCGCCTCCGTCAGCTCAACCAGCAGCTGACCGCTGCCGCCCGGGAGCCCATCGCGATCGTCGCGATGTCCTGCCGCTACCCGGGCGGTGTGGCCAGCCCCGAGCAGCTCTGGGACCTGGTGGCCTCCGGCAGCGACGCCATCGGCGGTTTCCCGACCGACCGGGGCTGGGACCTGGCCAACCTGTACGACCCGGACGCCGACCGGGCCGGCCACTCCACCACCCGGGAGGGCGGCTTCCTCTACGACGCGGCCGACTTCGACGCCGAGTTCTTCGGCATCTCGCCCCGCGAGGCCGTGGCGATGGACCCGCAGCAGCGGCTGCTGCTGGAGACGTCGTGGGAGGCGTTCGAGCAGGCCCGGATCGCACCCGCGTCCATGCGTGGGCAGAAGGTCGGCGTCTTCGTCGGGACCGCCGCCAACGGCTACGGCGTGGGCCCGCAGACCGAGGTCGAGGGCACCGACGAGGGCTACCTGCTGACCGGCACGGCCACCAGCATCGTCTCGGGACGGATCGCGTACGCCCTCGGCCTGGAGGGCCCCGCCGTCACGGTCGACACCGCCTGCTCGTCGTCGCTTGTCGCCCTGCACCTGGCCTGCCAGGCGCTGCGGCAGGGCGACTTCGACCTGGCCCTGGCCGGCGGCGTCTGCGTGATGGCCACCCCCGCCCCGTTCGTGGGCTTCTCCCGGCAGCGGGGGCTCGCCCCCGACGGCCGGTGCAAGTCGTTCGCCGCCGCCGCCGACGGCACCGGCTGGTCCGAGGGCGTCGGCATCCTGCTGGTGGAGCGGCTGTCGGACGCCCAGCGCAAGGGGCACCCCGTCCTCGCCGTGATCGCCGGCAGCGCCGTCAACCAGGACGGCGCGTCCAACGGCCTCACCGCCCCCAACGGGCCCGCCCAGCAGCGGGTGATCCGGCAGGCCCTCGCGAACGCCCGGCTGACCACGGCCGACGTGGACGCCGTCGAGGCGCACGGCACCGGCACCGTGCTCGGCGACCCGATCGAGGCGCAGGCGCTGCTGGCCACGTACGGGCGGGACCGGCCCGCCGACCGGCCGCTGCTGCTCGGCTCGATCAAGTCGAACATCGGTCACAGCCAGTCCGCCGCGGGCGTGGCCGGCGTGATCAAGATGGTGATGGCGATGCGGCACGGGCTCGTGCCGTCCACCCTGCACGTCGACGAGCCGACGCCGAAGGTGGACTGGTCGGCCGGCGAGGTGTCGCTGGTGACCGAGGCGACGCCGTGGCCGGTGACCGACCGTCCCCGCCGGGCGGCCGTCTCGTCGTTCGGCATCTCCGGCACGAACGCGCACACCATCCTGGAGGAGCCGCCCGCCGCCGACGCCGCGGCCCCCGCCGACGCCGTCCCGGCCCCCGCCCTGCCGGCGGTGCCCGTGCTGCTGTCCGCCCGGTCGGAGGCCGCGCTGAGGGCGCAGGCGGGCCGCTGGGCCCGGTGGCTGGACGACGACGCGGCCCTCCGGCCGGTGGACGTCGGCTGGTCGTCGGTGGTGTCGCGCTCCGCGCTGGAGCACCGCGCGGTCCTCACCGCCACCGACCGCGAGGACCTGCTGGCCGGGCTGCGCGCCCTCGCCGCCGGCCAGCCGTCCGGCGCGGTGGTCGCCGCTCAGGCCGCCGACCGGGGCCCGCTCGCGGTGCTCTTCTCCGGCCAGGGCGCGCAGCGCGCCGGCATGGGCCGGGAGCTGTACGCCGAGTTCCCCGTGTTCGCCGCCGCCCTCGACGAGGTGTGCGTGTACCTGGACGCGCTGCTGCCGCGCCCGCTGAAGGACGTGCTGTTCGCTCCCGAGGGTTCCGTCGAGGCGGAGCTGCTGGACCAGACCGCGTTCACCCAGGCCGGTCTGTTCGCCGTCGAGGTGGCGCTGTTCCGGCTCGTCGGCTCGTACGGCGTGGTGCCGGACTTCGTGGGCGGCCACTCCATCGGCGAGATCGCCGCCGCGCACGTGGCCGGGGTGCTGTCCCTGGCGGACGCGGCGGCGCTGGTGGCGGCGCGGGGCCGGTTGATGCAGGCGCTGCCGGTCGGCGGTGGGATGCTGGCCGTCGCGGCCGCCGAGGTCGACGTCCTCGCCACGCTGGACGGCCTGGCCGACGTGGGGATCGCGGCGGTCAACGGGCCGACCTCGGTGGTCGTCTCCGGCGCCGTCGCGGCCCTGGACGAGGTGGAGCGGCTCTGGAAGGACCGGGGCGCGCGTACGCGCCGGCTCACGGTCAGCCACGCGTTCCACAGCCCGCTGATGGAGCCGATGCTCGCCGAGTTCCGGGCCGTCCTGGCCGGGCTGGAGTTCTCCGCGCCGGCGCTGCCGATCGTGTCGAACGTGACCGGGGCGCTCGCCGACGCCGACGAGATCCGCACCGTCGACTACTGGGTGCGCCACGTGCGGGAGGCCGTCCGCTTCGCCGACGGGGTCGCCGCGCTGCGCGCCGCCGGCGTGGACGCGTTCCTGGAGATCGGCCCGCGCAGCGTACTGACCGCGATGACCCGGGACGTGCTGAGCGGGCAGGAGCCGGCGGACGCCGACGACGACACCCCGGTCATCGCCGTGCCCGTCCTGCGCGCCGACCGCCCCGAGGCGCGGGCCCTGCTCGCCGCCCTCGCCGAGCTGCACGTCAACGGGGCGCCCGTCGACTGGCCGGCCCTCTACGCCGGCGCCGGCGCGACCCCGGTCGCCCTGCCCACGTACGCCTTCCAGCGGCAGCGCTACTGGCCCGAGCAGATGCCGGTCTCGGTCACCGGCCCGGTCAGCCCGGACGTGGTGGACGTCGAGTTCTGGTCGGCGGTGGAACGCTCCGACGTGGCGGCCCTCGCCGCGCAGTTCGGCGACGACGGGGCGGACGTCCTGGCCCCGGCCCTGCCGGTCCTGTCGTCCTGGCGCAAGGCGCGGCTGCGCGACGCGGTCGTCGACGGCTGGTCGTACCGGGTGGTGTGGAAGCGGACCGCCGCCCCCGCCCCGGTCAGCCCGTCCGGCCGCTGGCTGCTTGTCGAACCGGCCGGCGACGCCCCCACGACGGAATGGGCCGAGGCGCTCGCGGGGGCGCTGACCGCCGCCGGCGGCGAGGTGTCCCGGCTGGCGGTGGATCCGACGGCGGAGCACGACCAGGTGACGGCGCGGGTGGCCGAGGCCGTGGGGGACACCCCGTTCACCGGGATCGTCTCCCTGCTGGGCCTGCTGGACCGACCGCACCCCGGCCAGCCGGCGGTGCCGCTCGGCACGGCCGCCACGATGACGCTGGTGCAGGCCCTGCACGCCGCCGACGTCGCCGCGCCGCTGTGGACGGTGACCCGGGGCGCGGTCGGCACCGGGGACGCCGACCCGGTCCGCAGCGTCGCCCAGGGCGGCCTGTGGGGCCTGGCCCGGGTCGCCGGGCTGGAACACCCGCAGCTCTGGGGCGGCCTCGTCGACCTGCCGGACGGGCCCGACCGGAGCGACTGGGACCACCTGGTGGGCGTCCTGACCGGCGGCGGTCCCGAGGACCAGGTCGCCGTACGGCCCGCGGGCGTCTTCGTGCGCCGACTGGTGCGCGCCACACCGGCGGCCGTGGGCACGGTCGAGCGCTGGCAGCCGTCGGGCACCGTGCTGATCACCGGCGGCACCGGGGCGCTCGGCGCCCACGTGGCCCGCTGGGCGGCGGCCAACGGCGCGGCGCACGTCGTGCTGACCAGCCGCCGGGGCGACCGCGCCCCGGGAGCGGCGGAGCTGCGCGACGAGCTGACCGGGCTCGGCGCCCGGGTGACCCTCGTCGCCGCCGACATGGCCGACCGCGCCCGGGTCGAGGCGCTGCTGCGCGACGTCGACGCCGACCCGGCGCCGCTGACGGCGGTGGTGCACGCCGCCGGGGTGGGCCAGCTGAACATGCTTGCCGACACCGACCTCGCCGGGCTGGCCGGGGTGCTGGACGGCAAGATCGCCGGTGCGGTGCACCTGGACGAGCTGCTGGGCGACCGGCCGCTCGACGCGTTCGTGCTCTTCTCCTCCATCGCCGGCATCTGGGGCAGCGGCGGACAGGCCGCGTACGCCGCCGGCAACGCCTTCCTCGACGCGCTCGCCGAGCGGCGCCGCGCCCGCGGCCTGGCCGCCACCGCCGTGGCCTGGGGACCCTGGGCCGAGGGCGGCATGGCCAGCGGCGAGGGCCAGGAACTGCTGGCCCGGCGCGGCCTCAGCCCCATGTCGCCGGCCCAGGCCGTGTACGCGCTGCGCAGCGCCGTCGGCCGGGCCGTGCCGTCGGTGACCGTGGCGGACGTCGACTGGTCCCTGTTCACCCCGGCGTTCGCCGCCGCCCGCGCCCGTCCCCTGCTCGACGACATCGCCGAGGCGCGCGACGCCCTGCGCGTCGTCGACGCCGAACCGGAGGACACCGCCGGCGGCGGGCTGCGGCAGCACCTGCTGACGCTGCCCCGCGCCGAGCAGGACCGCTACCTGACCGACCTCGTACGCACGCACACCGCCGCCGTGCTCGGCCACTCCGGCACCGAGCTGGTCAAGGCGAACCGGGCGTTCAAGGAGCTGGGCTTCGACTCGCTGACCGCCGTCGAGCTGCGCAACCGGCTCGGCGCCGCCACCGGGCTCACCCTGCCCACCACCCTGGTCTTCGACTACCCGAACCCGGCCGCCCTCGCCGACCACCTGTCGGCGACGCTGCGCCTGCACGAGGTCGACACCGTCACCACCTGGGGTCCCGCCGGGCCGGTGGACGACGACCCGATCGTCATCGTCGGCATGAGCTGCCGGTACCCGGGCGGCGTGGCCAACCCGGACGACCTGTGGGACCTGGTCGCCACCGGCCGCGACGGCATCAGCGGCTTCCCCGACGACCGGAACTGGGACATGGGCCGGCTGCTGGCCGTCGACGCCGACGGCCGACCCGTGTCGCACACCCGCGAGGGCGGCTTCGTCGACGGCGCCACCACGTTCGACCCCGGCTTCTTCGGCATCTCGCCGCGCGAGGCGGTCGCCATGGACCCGCAGCAGCGCCTGCTGCTGGAGGCGTCCTGGGAGGCCGTCGAGCAGGCCGGCATCGACCCGGACGAGCTGCGCGGCAGCCGTACCGGCGTCTTCGTCGGCGCCTCCCCGTCGGGCTACGGCACCACCGACACCCCGGCGGAGCTGGCCGGATACCAGCTCACGGGCGGCGCGCACAGCGTCATCTCCGGCCGGGTGTCGTACACCTTCGGGCTGGAGGGCCCGGCGGTGACGGTCGACACCGCCTGCTCGTCGTCGCTGGTGGCGGTGCACCTGGCCGCCCAGGCGCTGCGCGGCGGCGAGTGCGACATGGCGCTGGCCGGCGGCGTCACCGTCATGGTGACCCCGGGCGCCTTTGTCGAGTTCTCCCGCCAGGGCGGCCTCGCCCCGGACGGGCGCTGCAAGTCCTTCGCCGCCGACGCCGACGGCACCGGCTGGTCGGAGGGCGTCGGCGTGCTGCTGGTCCAGCGGCTCTCCGACGCCCGGCGGCAGGGCCGCCAGGTGCTCGCCGTGATCGCCGGCAGCGCCGTCAACCAGGACGGCGCGTCAAACGGCCTCACCGCCCCCAACGGGCCCGCCCAGCAGCGGGTCATCCGGCAGGCCCTCGCGAACGCCCGCCTGACCACGGCCGACGTCGACGCAGTCGAGGCGCACGGCACGGGTACGACCCTGGGTGACCCCATCGAGGCGCAGGCCCTGCTGGCGACCTACGGCCAGGGCCGCCCCGCCGACCGGCCGCTGCTGCTCGGCTCGATCAAGTCGAACATCGGCCACAGCCAGGCCGCCGCCGGTGTCGCCGGCATGATCAAGATGGTGCAGGCGATGCGGTACGGCCTGCTCCCACAGACCCTGCACCTCGACGAGCCGACCCCCCACGTGGACTGGACCGCCGGCGCGGTGTCCCTGCTGGCCGAGGCGCGCCCCTGGCCGGCGGTGGACCGGCCGCGCCGGGCCGCCGTGTCGTCGTTCGGCATCAGCGGTACGAACGTCCACCTGATCCTGGAGCAGCCGTCCGCGCCGACCGGCGGGGACGAGCCGGAGGTCGAGGGCGAGCCGTCGCGGACGCCGTCCGTGCTGCCGGTGCTGCTCTCGGCCCGGGACACGGCCGGGCTGTCGGCGCAGGCCGACCGCTGGGCGCAGTGGCTCACCGGCACCCGGACCTCACGCCCGCTCGACGTGGCCTGGTCGTCGGTGGCGTCGCGGTCCGTGCTGGAGCACCGGACGGTCGTGTCCGGTGCGACCCGCGACGAGCTGCTGGCGGGCCTCGAAGCCGTGGCGGCGGGCGAGCCCTCGGCCGGCGTGCTCACCGGCCCGGGCGGCCAGCGCGGCCAGCTCGCGCTGCTCTTCTCGGGTCAGGGTGCGCAGCGCGCCGGCATGGGTCGGGAGCTGTCGGCCGAGTTCCCGGTGTTCGCGGTTGCGTTGGACGAGGTGTGTGCGCACCTGGACCCGTTGCTGCCGCGCCCGCTGCGGGAGGTGCTGTTCGCGTCGTCGGGTTCCGCCGAGGCGGAGCTGCTGGACCAGACCGTCTTCACGCAGGCCGGGTTGTTCGCGGTCGAGGTGGCGCTGTTCCGGCTGGTGGAGTCGTTCGGGGTCGTGCCGGACATGCTGGCCGGTCACTCGATCGGTGAGGTGACCGCGGCGCATGTCGCGGGCGTGTTGTCCCTGGCGGACGCGTGCGCTCTCGTGGCCGCGCGGGGTCGGTTGATGCAGGCGCTGCCCACGGGCGGCGGGATGCTGGCCGTGGCGGCCGACGAGGCCGCGGTGGTGGAGTCGATCGCGGGCCTGGGCGACCGGGTCGGCATCGCGGCGGTCAACGGGCCCACCGCAGTGGTGGTGTCGGGTGCCGTCGAGGCCCTGGACGAGGTGGAGCGGGTCTGGCGCGAGCGGGGCGTGCGCACGCGCCGGCTGACGGTGAGCCACGCGTTCCACAGCCCGTTGATGGAGCCGATGCTGGCCGAGTTCCGGGCGGTCCTGGACGGGTTGACGTTCGCGGCGCCGTTGCTGCCGGTCGTGTCGAACGTGACCGGTGCCCTGGCCGGCGACGAGATCCGCACGGCTGACTACTGGGTGCGGCACGTGCGGGAGGCGGTGCGCTTCGCCGACGGGGTCACCGCGCTTCGGGCAGCCGGGGTGGACACGTTCCTGGAGGTCGGCCCGCAGAGCGTGCTGACGGCGATGGCCGCGGACGTGCTGCCCGGCGATGACGCCGTGCTGGCGGTCGCGGTGCAGCGGCGGGACCGGGCGGAGGCGCAGGCGCTGCTGCACGCCCTGGCGGAGCTGCACGTGCACGGAGTTCCCGTGTCCTGGACGCAGTGGTTCACCGACGCCGGCGCGCGCCGCGTCGACCTGCCCACGTATGCCTTCCACCGCGAGCGGTACTGGCTGCCGCCCGCCGGCCAGTCGGCCGATGTCTCCGGGGCCGGCCTCGGCGTGGCGCGGCACCCGCTGCTCGGTGCGGCGGTGTCGGTCGCCGGCGAGGACATGGTCGTGCTGACCGGCCGGCTGTCGGTGTCGACCCACCCGTGGCTCGCGGACCACGTCATCTCCGGCGCCGTGATCGTGCCCGGCACCGCCCTGGTGGACCTCGTCGTCCGGGCGGGCGACGAGGTCGGTGCCTCCCGTGTCCGCGAGCTGACCGTGCTCGCCCCGCTCGTGCTGCCCGCCACCGGCGGCGGCGTACGGGTACAGGTCCGGGTCGGTCCCGTCGACGGGACCGGCAGCCGGTCGGTGACCGTGCACTCCCAGCCCGAGGACGACCCGGAGTCGGGCTGGACCCGGCACGCCGACGGCCTCGTCAACGCCCCCACGGCCGACGAGCCCACGGTGGGCGCGTGGCCGCCGCCCGGCGCGTCCGAGGTGGACGTCACCGGCTGGTACCCGGCGGTGGCTGAGCACGGGCTCTCCTACGGGCCGGTCTTCCGGGGCCTGCGGCGGGCGTGGACCGCCGAGGGCGAGGTGTTCGCCGAGGTCGCCCTCCCCGACGAGGTGATCGGGGACCCGGCGGGATTCGGCGTGCACCCGGCACTGCTGGACGCCGCCCTGCACCCCGTCGGGCTGCTGCCCGCCGACGAGGCCGGCGGCGGGGCCCGGGTGCCGTTCGCGTTCGAAGGCGTGCAGGTCCACGCGGTCGGGGCCCGGACGCTCCGGGTCCGCCTCACCGCCACCGGCAACTCCGTGCGGCTGGTCGCCGTCGACGAGACCGGTGTGCCGGTGGTGTCGGTGGACTCGCTGACGCTGCGCGAGCTGACCGGCATGGCGGCGCCGTCCGACGAGGCACACCGATCCCTGTTCGAGGTGTCCTGGCAGCCCGAGCAGATCACCGCGCCCGACGGCGCGTACGGCTGGGCCGTGCTCGGTGACCGCCCGCTCGACGGCGCGCCGCAGCTTCCGGCGTACGCCGAGGTCGCGGCGGTGGCCACGGCGGTGACGGACGGAATGGCCCCCGCTCCCGCGGCGCTGCTGCTGCCCGTCTCTCCGGCGGCGCCCGGGGCGGACCTGCCCGACGCGGCGCGGTCGGTCACGGCGGACGTCCTCGGCGCGGTGCAGGCCTGGCTGGCCGCCGATGCCCTCGCGGACTCGCGGCTGGTCGTGGTGACCCGTGGCGCGGTGGCCACCGGCACGACCGACAGCGTCACCGACCTGGCGGGCGCCGCGGTCTGGGGCCTGCTGCGCTCGGCCCAGTCGGAACACCCCGGCCGGATCGTGCTGGCCGACCTCGAACCCGGCGTCGACCTGGACGCCGACTTGCTGGCCCTGCTCGCCGCAGCCGCCGACGACCCCGCCCTCGGCGGGCAGCTCGCGGTGCGGGCGGGCACGGCGTACCTGCCGCGGCTGGTCCGCGCCACCGGCGACGCGCGCACCCCCGCGACCCTGGGCCGGGGGACCGTCCTCGTCACCGGCGGCACCGGCTCGCTCGGCGCCCTGGTGTCCGAACACCTCGTCACCGCGTACGGCGTGCGCTCGCTGGTGCTGGCGTCCCGCCAGGGCCCGGCGGCCCCCGGCGCCGACGACCTGGTGCAGCGGCTGGCCGCGCTGGGTGCGACCGCCCGGGTGGTCGCCACGGACGTGACCGACCGCGAGCGCGTCGGCGAGCTGGTCCGGGCGATCACCGCCGAGGACCGCCTGGCCGGGGTGGTGCACACCGCCGGCGTCCTCGACGACGGCGTCGTCAGCGGGATCACCGCCGAGCGGCTGGCGGACGTGCTGGCCCCGAAGGTCACGGCCGGCTGGTGGCTGCACGAGGCGACCGCCGAGCTGGACCTCGACCTGTTCGTGCTCTTCTCCTCCGTCGCCGGGGTGCTCGGCTCTCCCGGCCAGGCCGCCTACGCGGCCGGCAACGCCTTCCTGGACGCCCTCGCCGTGCTGCGGGCGCAGCGCGGGCTGCCCGCGGTCAGCCTCGCGTGGGGCATGTGGGACACGGACGGCATGGCTGCGTCGATCAACGACACCGACCGGGCGCGGGTGACCCGGGCCGGTCTGGTCCCGATGACCGCCCCGGTCGGGCTCGGGCTGTGGGACGCCGCCCTGGCCCACGGCGGCGCGGCGCTGGTGCCGGCGGTGGTCGACCTGCCCGCCATGCGGGCGCAGACCGCCGCCGGCCGGGTGCCGGTGATGCTGCGGGCCCTGGTGGGACCGGGCACGAAGCGTCGCCGCTCCGGCTCCGGCGCCTGGGTCGACCGGCTGGCCGGGCTCGACCCGCAGGAGGCGCGCACGCAGGTGGCCCTGCTGGTCCGGGGGATGATCGCGCAGGTCCTCGGTCACGGCGGCGCCGAGGCGGTGCCGGCGGACCGGGCGTTCCGGGAACTGGGCTTCGACTCGCTGACCGCCGTCGAGCTGCGCAACCGGATCAACGGCGCGACCGGGCTGCGGCTCACGTCGACGCTCGTCTTCGACTACCCGACCCCCGGCGCCCTGTCGGAGCACCTGTACGAGCAGCTGTCCGGCCAGGTCGCCGACCAGCAGCAGGCCGTGCGGGCGACCACCGTCGACGAGCCGATCGCGATCGTGGGCATGGCCTGCCGCTACCCGGGCGGCGTGACGAACCCGCAGCAGTTGTGGGACCTGGTCGCCGCCGGGGCCGACGGCATCGGCGAGTTCCCCACCGACCGGGGCTGGGAACTCGACCGGCTCTTCCACCCCGACCCGGACAACCCCGGCACGTCGTACACCCGGCACGGTGGCTTCCTGTACGGGGCCGCCGAGTTCGACCCGGACTTCTTCGGCATCTCGCCCCGTGAGGCGATCGCGATGGACCCGCAGCAGCGGCTGCTGCTGGAGACCTCGTGGGAGACGTTCGAGTCGGCCGGTCTCGACCCGCAGCGGTTGCGCGGCAGCCGGACCGGCGTGTTCGCCGGCCTGATGTACCACGACTACGCCTCCGGCGTGCAGGACCTGCCCGAGGGCGTGGGCGGTTACCTCGGCACCGGCACCTCCGGCAGCGTGCTGTCCGGTCGGGTGGCGTACACGTTCGGCCTGGAGGGGCCGGCGGTCACCGTCGACACGGCGTGCTCGTCGTCGCTGGTGGCGCTGCACCTCGCGGTGCAGGCGTTGCGCAGCGGCGAGTGCGATCTGGCGCTGGCCGGTGGCGTGACGGTGATGGCGACGCCCGGCACGTTCATCGAGTTCTCCCGGCAGCGTGGTCTGTCGGCCGACGGCCGCTGCAAGTCGTTCGCCGCGTCGGCCGACGGCACCGGCTGGTCGGAGGGCGTCGGCGTGCTGCTGGTGCAGCGCCTCTCCGACGCCCGGCGCGAGGGCCGGCGGGTCCTGGCGGTGGTACGCGGATCGGCGATCAACCAGGACGGCGCGTCCAACGGCCTGACGGCCCCGAACGGTCCGTCGCAGCAGCGGGTGATCCGGCAGGCGCTCGCGAACGCGCGGCTCACCACCGCCGACGTGGACGCCGTCGAGGCGCACGGCACCGGCACGACCCTCGGTGACCCGATCGAGGCGCAGGCCCTGCTGGCCACGTACGGGCAGGACCGGCCGGAGGACCGGCCGCTGTGGCTGGGCTCGATCAAGTCGAACATCGGCCACACGCAGGCCGCCGCAGGGGTGGCCGGCATCATCAAGATGATCATGGCGATGCGCCACGGGCTGCTGCCGTCCACGCTGCACGTCGACGAGCCGTCCCCGCACATCGAGTGGAGCGTCGGGGCGGTCTCCCTGCTCACCGAGGCACGCGACTGGCCCGTGGCGGGCCGGCCGCGCCGCGCGGCGGTCTCGTCGTTCGGAGTCAGCGGCACCAACGCGCACGTCATCATCGAGCAGCCCCCCGCCGAGGCGGAGCCCACCCGGGGCGAGGGCGCGCCGACGCCCGCCGCCGGGTCGCTGCCGGCCCCCGTGCTGCTGTCGGCCCGCTCCGAGGCCGCCGTCGCGGCCCAGGCGGAGCGCTGGGCCCGCTGGATCGCCGGCGACGAGGAACTGCGCCCCGTCGACGTCGGCTGGTCGTCGACGGTCAGCCGGGCCGTCATGGAGCACCGCGCGGTGGTCACCGCGACGGACCGGGACGAACTGCTGGCCGGGCTGCGTGCCCTCGCCGCCGGCGAGTCGGCCGCCACCGTGGTCGCCGGTACGGGCGCGACGCGTACGCAGCTGGCTGTGCTCTTCTCCGGCCAGGGCGCGCAGCGCGCCGGGATGGGCCGGGAGCTGTCCGAGGCGTTCCCGGTGTTCGCGGCCGCCCTGGACGAGGTGTGCGCGCAGCTCGACCCGCTGCTGCCGCGCCCGCTGCGGGAGGTGCTGTTCGCCGAGGCGGGCAGCCCCGAGGCGGAGCTGCTGGACCAGACCGTCTTCACCCAGGCCGGTCTGTTCGCGGTCGAGGTGGCGCTCTTCCGCCTCGTGGAGTCGTTCGGGATCGTTCCCGACGTGCTGGCCGGTCACTCGATCGGCGAGGTGACGGCCGCGTACGTGGCCGGGGTGCTGTCCCTGGCCGACGCGTGCGCCCTCGTGGCCGCGCGGGGCCGGTTGATGCAGGCGCTGCCGGCCGGCGGCGGCATGCTGGCCGTGGCCGCCGACGAGGCGGCCGTGGCGGAGTCGATCGCCGGGCTGACCGACCGCCTCGGCATCGCGGCCGTCAACGGGCCCACCGCCGTGGTCGTCTCCGGTGCCGTCGAGGCCCTGGACGAGGTGGAGCAGTCCTGGCGGGACCGGGGCGTGCGTACCCGCCGGCTCACCGTCAGCCACGCGTTCCACAGCCCGCTGATGGCGCCGATGCTCGACGAGTTCCGCGCCGTCCTGGCGGGGCTGACGTTCCGGGCGCCGCTGCTGCCGGTCGTGTCGAACCTGACCGGCGCGCTCGCCGACCCGCAGGAGATCACCCGCGCCGAGTACTGGGTGCGGCACGTGCGGGAGGCCGTCCGCTACGCCGACGGGGTCACCGCCCTGCGGGCCGCCGGGGTGGACACCTTCCTGGAGATCGGCCCGCAGAGCGTCCTGACCGCGATGAACGCCGACCTGCTCGCCGAGGACGCGCTCGCGGTGGCCGTCCAGCGCCGGGACCGGCCCGCCCCGCAGGCACTGCTGCACGCCCTCGCCGACCTGCACGTCCACGGCGTCCCGGTGACCTGGACGCAGTGGTTCACCGACGCCGGCGCCGCCCGGGTCGACCTGCCGACGTACGCCTTCCAGCACCAGCGGTACTGGCTCGGCGCGGGCCAGGCGCGTACCGCCGACGTGTCCGGCGTGGGCCTCGGCGTCGCCGGGCACCCGCTGCTCGGCGCGGCGGTCACCGTCGCCGGCGCGGACATGGTGGTGCTGACCGGCCGGCTGTCCCTCGCCACCCACGCGTGGCTCGCCGACCACGTCGTCTCCGGCGCGGTCATCGTGCCCGGCACCGCCCTGGTGGAGCTGGCCGTCCGGGCCGGAGACGAGGTGGGCGCGTCCCGGGTGCGGGAGCTGACCGTGGCCGCGCCGCTGGTGCTGCCGGAGGCCGGCGCGGTGCGGGTGCAGGTGCGCGTCGGCGCGGCCGACGAGGTTGGCACCCGCGTCGTGGCGGTGCACTCGCAGGCCGAGGGCGACCCGGAGGCCGACTGGGTCCACCACGCGGAGGGCGTGCTGGAGCCGGCGACGGCCGACGAGCCGAGCGTGGGGGAGTGGCCCCCGACCGGCGCGTCCGAGCTGGACGTGGCGGGCTGGTACCCGACGCTTGCGGAGCACGGCCTGACGTACGGGCCGGTGTTCCAGGGGCTGCGCCGGGTGTGGACCACCGGCGACGACGTGTACGCCGAGGTGGCGCTGCCGGACGAGGCGGCGACGGAGGCGGCGCGCTTCGGCGTGCATCCGGCCCTGCTGGACGCCGCCCTGCACCCGATCGGGCTGCTGCCCGGCACCGAGGGTTCGGGCGGTGCTCGGGTGCCGTTCGCGTTCGAGGGTGTGCAGGTGCACGCCTCGGGTGCGCGGGTGCTGCGGGTGCGGCTGTCGCGTACGGGCTCGGCGGTGCGGCTGGTCGCGTGCGACGAGTCGGGCGCGGCCGTGGTCTCGGTCGACTCCCTCGCCCTGCGCGAGCTGACCGGCGTGACCGCGGCGGGCGCGGCGGCCCGCTCGATGTTCGAACTCACCTGGCAGGCCGAGGAGATCGCCGCCGCCGGGGACCTCTCCGGGTGGGCGCTGGTCGGCTCGCCGGCAACCGCCGACCTGCCGGCGTACGGCGACGTCGAGGCGCTCGTCGCGGCGGTCGACGCCGGCCGGACGGCCGCACCGAAGGCGCTGCTGCTGCCGCTCGACGCGCCGGAGAGCGCCGTCCCCGACGCGGTACGCGCGGCGACCACGGCCGTGCTGGCGACCGTCCGGTCCTGGCTGGCGGCCGACGCGCTCGCGGAGTCGCGGCTGGTGGTGGTGACCCGGGGCGCGGTGTCGGTGGGTGCCGACGACCGGGTGTCGGACCTGGGCGGTGCGGCGGTGTGGGGTCTGCTGCGTTCGGCGCAGTCGGAGCACCCGGGTCGCATCGTCCTCGCCGACGTCGACGGTGACGTGGACGCCGGGACGTTGGCTGTCCTGGCCACGGTGGCTGACGAGCCGGTGGCGTTCGGTGGTCAGGTCGCGGTGCGTGCGGGTGGGGTGTTCGTGCCGCGTCTGGTGCGCGCGGTCGCCCCGGCATCGGTGGAGGCGCCGGTCATGGGTGACGGCGTGGTGCTGGTGACCGGCGGTACGGGTGCGCTGGGTGCGCTGGTGGCGGAGCACCTGGTGTCGGTGCACGGCGTGCGGTCGCTGGTGCTGGTGTCGCGGCGTGGCCCGGAGGCTGCGGGCGCGGGCGAGCTGTCGGAGCGGCTGACGGCGCTGGGCGCGTCGGTGCGGATTGCCGCCTGTGACGTGACCGACCGGGACCAGGTCGGCGCGCTGGTGGCCGAGGTTGCCGCCGAGGGCCGGCTGGCGGGTGTGGTGCACACCGCCGGCGTCCTGGACGACGGGGTGATCGAGCGGGTCACCGAGGAGCGTCTGGCCGGGGTGCTGGCGCCGAAGGTGTCGGCGGGTTGGTTCCTGCACGAGGCGACGGCGGGTCTGGACCTGGATCTGTTCGTGGTGTTCTCGTCGGTGGCGGGTGTGCTCGGCTCGCCGGGTCAGTCGGCGTACGCGGCGGGCAACGCCTTCCTCGACGGACTTGCGGTGTACCGGCGGCAGGCGGGTCTGCCGGCCGTCAGCCTGGCGTGGGGCATGTGGGACACCGCCGGCATGGCCGCGTCGATCGACGAGGCGGACCGGGCGCGTTCCGCGCGGGCTGGCCTGACGCCGATGAGCGCCGAGGTCGGGTTGGAGCTGTTCGACGCCGCCCTGGTGGCGGAGCGGCCGGCGTTGGTGCCGGCCGTGATCGACGTACCGGCGATGCGCGCAGCGCTCGGCGCAGGCCCGGTGCCGGCCGTGCTGCGTACCCTGATCGGGTCGACGGCGGCCCGGCGACGGGCCGCGCGGGGCGGCGACTGGGCCAACCAGCTCGCGGGCCTCGCCGCCGACGAGGCGCGCGCCCAGGTCGACGTGCTGGTGCGTGGCCTGGTCGCGCAGGTACTCGGGCACGGCGGTGCGGAGTCGGTGCCGGCGGACCGGGCGTTCCGGGAGTTGGGCTTCGACTCGCTGACCGCGGTGGACCTGCGTAACCGGTTGAACGCGGCCACCGGGCTGCGGCTGGCCTCGACGCTGGTCTTCGACTACCCGACCCCGGCCGTGCTCGTCGACCACCTGCACGAGCAGGTCTCCGGGCAGATCACCGCCCGCCAGACGGCGGTGCTCAGCGCCAGCACCGACGAGCCGATCGCGATCGTGGGCATGGCCTGCCGCTACCCCGGTGGCGTCGAGAGCCCGGACCAGCTGTGGGCGTTGCTGGCCGGCGGCGGCGACGGGATCTCGGAGTTCCCCACCGACCGCGGCTGGGACCTGGAGAGCCTGTTCGACCCGGACCCGGAGCACAGCGGCACGTCGTACACGCGCCACGGTGGTTTCCTCTACGGGGCGGCCGACTTCGACCCGGGCTTCTTCGGCATCTCGCCGCGCGAGGCCCTGGCTATGGACCCGCAGCAGCGGTTGCTGCTGGAGGCGTCGTGGGAGTCGTTCGAGTCGGCCGGGCTGGACCCGCAGCGGTTGCGGGGCAGCCGGACGGGTGTCTTCGCCGGCGTCATGTACCACGACTACGCCTCCCGCCTGATGGACCTGCCGCCGGACGCCGAGGGCTTCGTCGGCACGGGCACGTCGGGCAGCGTGCTGTCCGGTCGGGTGGCGTACACGTTCGGCCTGGAGGGGCCGGCCGTCACCGTCGACACCGCCTGTTCGTCCAGCCTCGTCGCGCTGCATCTCGCCGCGCAGGCGTTGCGTTCCGGTGAGTGCGATCTGGCGCTGGCCGGTGGCGTGACGGTGATGGCTACGCCCGGCACGTTCATCGAGTTCTCGCGGCAGCGTGGTCTGTCGCAGGACGGGCGCTGCAAGTCGTTCGCCGCGTCGGCCGACGGCACGGGCTGGTCCGAGGGCGTCGGCGTGCTGCTCGTGGAGCGGCTGTCGGACGCGCGGCGCAACGGGCACCGCGTGCTGGCGGTGGTACGCGGCACGGCCGTGAACCAGGACGGCGCGTCGAACGGGCTGACGGCCCCGAACGGCCCGTCGCAGCAGCGGGTGATCCGACAGGCTCTCGCGAACGCGCGGTTGACCACCGCCGACGTGGACGCCGTCGAGGCGCACGGCACGGGCACGACGCTTGGTGACCCGATCGAGGCGCAGGCGTTGTTGGCGACGTACGGGCAGGAGCGTCCGGGGGACCGGCCGCTGTTGTTGGGGTCGGTGAAGTCGAACATCGGGCACACGCAGGCGGCTGCCGGTGTGGCTGGTGTGATCAAGATGGTCATGGCGATGCGGCACGGTCTGGTGCCGGCGACCCTGCATGTGGACGAGGCGTCGCCGCACGTGGACTGGTCGGCCGGGGCGGTGGCCCTCGCGACCGAGTCCACTCCGTGGCCGCAGGTCGGCCGGCCGCGTCGGGCGGCGGTGTCGTCGTTCGGGATCTCCGGCACGAACGCGCACGTGATCATCGAGCAGCCGCCGGCCGAGGCGATCGAGGGCGAGATCGTCGCCCGCGACGTGCCGCCAGTCGTACCGGTGCTGCTGTCGGCCCGCGACGCCGCCGCGCTGTCGGCGCAGGCGGGCCGCTGGGCGCGCTGGCTGACCGCCGAGGAGGCCCCGCGTCCGCTGGACGTGGCCTGGTCCTCCGTCACCACCCGGCCCGCGCTGGAGCACCGGGCGGTCGTCACCGCCGCCGACCGGGACGACCTGGTCGCGGCGTTGACCGCCCTCGCCGACGGCGAGCCCACCGGTACGGTCGTCTCCGGCGCCACCGGCCAGCGGGGCCAGCTCGCCCTGCTCTTCTCCGGCCAGGGCGCGCAGCGCGCCGGGATGGGCCGGGAGCTGTCCGCCCTGTTCCCGGTGTTCGCGACCGCGCTGGACGAGGTGTGTGTGCACCTCGACCCGCTGCTGCCGCGTCCGCTGCGGGAGGTGCTGTTCGCGTCGGCGGGCAGCCCCGAGGCGGAGCTGCTGGATCAGACGGTGTTCACGCAGGCCGGGTTGTTCGCGGTCGAGGTGGCGCTGTTCCGTCTGGTGGAGTCGTTCGGGGTCGTGCCCGACATGCTGGCCGGTCACTCGATCGGCGAGGTGACCGCCGCGCATGTCGCGGGCGTGCTGTCCCTGGCGGACGCGTGCGCCCTCGTGGCCGCGCGGGGCCGGCTGATGCAGGCGCTGCCCACGGGCGGCGGGATGCTGGCCGTGGCCGCCGACGAGGCCGCGGTGGCGGAGTCTCTCGCTGGGCTGACCGACCGCGTCGGCATCGCCGCGGTCAACGGCCCCACCGCCGTGGTCGTGTCCGGTGCCGTCGAGGCGCTGGACGAGGTGGAGCGGGTCTGGCGCGACCGGGGCACCCGCACTCGCCGGCTGACGGTCAGCCACGCGTTCCACAGCCCGCTGATGGAGCCGATGCTCGACGAGTTCCGCACGGTCCTGAGCGGCCTCACCTTTGCCGCGCCGTTGCTGCCGGTCGTGTCGAACGTGACCGGTGCCCTGGCCGGCGACGAGATCCGCACCCCGGAGTACTGGGTGCGGCACGTGCGCGAGGCCGTCCGCTTCGCCGACGGGATCACCGCGCTTCGGGCCGCCGGGGTGGACACGTTCCTGGAGGTCGGCCCGCAGAGCGTCCTGACCGCGATGGCCGCCGACGTGCTGCCCGCCGACGACGCCGTGCTGGCGGTCGCGGTGCAGCGGCGGGACCGGCCGGAGGCACAGGCGCTGCTGCACGCCCTGGCGGAACTGCACGTGCACGGGATGCCGGTGACCTGGCAGCCGTGGTTCGCCGACACCGGCGCGCGGCGCGTCGACCTGCCCACGTACGCCTTCCAGCACCAGCGCTACTGGCCCGCCGCCAACCGGGCGCGTGCGGGCGACGTGTCCGGGGCCGGGCTCGGCCGCACCGAGCACCCGCTGCTCGGCGCGACCGTGGACCTGGCCGGCGACGACGAGATGGTGTTGACGGGCCGGCTCTCCCTGGCCACGCACCCGTGGCTGGCCGACCACACGGTCTCCGGGCTGACGCTGGTCCCGGGCACCGCCCTGGTCGAGCTGGCCGTGCGGGCCGGCGACGAGGTGGGCCTCTCCCGGCTGCGGGAGCTGACCATGGCCGCCCCGCTGGCCCTCCCCGCAACGGGAGGCGTGCGGATCCAGGTGCGGGTGTCCACGTCGGAGTCGCCGCAGCGTCCCGTCGCCGTCTACTCCCGCCCCGACGACGACCCCGAGGCGGGCTGGACCCGGCACGCGGAGGGCGTGCTGGAGCCCTCCACCGCCGACGAGCCGGACCCGGTCACCTGGCCCCCCGCCGGCGCGGCCGAGGTGGACCTGGCGAGCTGGTACCCGACGCTTGCGGAACACGGCCTGACGTACGGGCCGGCCTTCCAGGGGCTCCGGCGTGCCTGGACCAGCGGCGCCGAGGTGTACGCCGAGGTGGTCCTGCCGGACGACGCCGCGACGGAGGCCGCCGGGTTCGGCGTGCACCCGGCGCTGCTGGACGCCGCCCTGCACCCGATCGGGCTGCTGCTGGGTGGCGAGGAGTCGGGCGGGCCACGGGTGCCGTTCGCGTTCGAGGGCGTGCAGGTGCACGCCTCGGGGGCGGGGGCGCTGCGGGTGCGCCTGACCCGCGACGGCTCCGGGCTGCGGCTGGCCGCGTACGACGAGGTGGGCGCGCCGGTCGTGTCGGTGGACTCCCTCGTCCTGCGGGAGCTGACCGGCGTGGCCGCGCCGGGCGTGGCCTCGCGGTCGCTGTTCGAGCTGCGGTGGCCGGCCGTGGAGGCCGCGCCCGCCGGGGAGCTTTCCGGATGGGCGCTGGTGACCGGCGGCCGGGAGCTGCTGGCACCCGTCGGAGTGCCCACGTACCCCGACGTGGCGACGGTCGCGGGGGAGGAGTCCGTCCCCCGGACGCTGCTGCTGCCGGTGTTCCCCGCGCCCGGGTCTGCGGCGCAGACGCCGGAGTCGGTCCGGGCGGTGACCTCGGACGTGCTGGCGACGGTGCGGTCCTGGCTCGCGGCGGACGCCCTGGCGGACTCGCGGCTCATGGTGGTGACCCGGGGCGCGGTGTCCGTCGGCGACGACGACCGGGTGACCGACCTGGCCGGTGCGGCGGTGTGGGGTCTGCTGCGGTCGGCGCAGTCGGAGCACCCGGGCCGCATCGTCCTCGCGGACGTCGACGACGACCCGGATGCCGCGCTGGTGGCCCTGCTGGACGGCGTCCTGCGGGAGCCGGCCGCGACCGGCGGCCAGCTCGCCGTCCGCGAGGGCGCGGTGTACTCGCCGCGCCTGGTCCGGGCCGGCATCACGGCCGCGCAGACGCCCAGCCTGGGTGACGGCGCGGTGCTGGTGACCGGCGGTACGGGTGCGCTCGGTGCGCTGGTCGCGGAGCACCTGGTGTCGGTGCACGGCGTGCGCTCGCTGGTGCTCGTGTCGCGGCGCGGCCCGGAGGCCGCCGGTGCGGGCGAGCTGTCGGAGCGGCTGTCCGCGCTGGGCGCGTCGGTACGGGTCGTCGCGTGTGACGTGACGGACCGGGACCAGGTGTTCGGCCTGGTGGCGGAGATCGGCGCCGAGGGCCGGTTGGCGGGTGTGGTGCACACCGCCGGTGTCCTGGACGACGGTGTCGTGGAGGGGCTGACGGCGGAGCGGCTGGCCGGGGTGTTGGCGCCGAAGGTGTCGGCGGGTTGGCTGTTGCACGAGGCGACGGCGTCGCTGGATCTGGATCTGTTCGTGGTGTTCTCGTCGGTGGCGGGTGTGCTCGGCTCGCCGGGTCAGTCGGCGTACGCGGCGGGTAACGCGTTCCTCGACGCCCTGGCGGTCCACCGGCGGCAGCTCGGGTTGCCGGCCGTCAGCCTGGCCTGGGGCATGTGGGACACCCCCGGCATGGCCGCGTCGATCGACGAGGCGGACCGGGCGCGTTCGGCGCGGGCGGGCCTGACGCCGATGAGCGCCGAGACCGGGTTGGAGCTGTTCGACGCCGCGCTGGGCGCCGACCGGGCGGCCCTCGTACCGGCCGTGATCGACGTGCCCGCGCTGCGGGCGGCGACCTCCGGCGGCCCCGTGCCGGCCGTGCTGCGCACCCTGATCGGCGTGACCAGCACCCGCCGCCAGGCGGGACAGGGCAGTGGCGGTTGGGCTGACCGGCTCGCCGGGCTGACCGAGGACGAGGGCCGCGCCCAGGTCGACGTGCTGGTGCGGGGCCTGGTCGCGCAGGTGCTCGGGCACGGCGGTGCGGAGGCGGTGCCGGCGGACCGGGCGTTCCGGGAGCTGGGCTTCGACTCGCTGACGGCCGTGGACCTGCGTAACCGGTTGAACGCGGCCACCGGGCTGCGGCTGGCCTCGACGCTGGTCTTCGACTACCCGACCCCGGCGGTGCTCGCCGACCACCTGTGGTCGGAGTTGGCCGGCGTGCGTCAGTCGACCGCCGGACCGGTCGCCGGCACGGTCGTCGGCACCGACGAGCCGATCGCGATCGTGGGCATGGCCTGCCGCTACCCGGGCGGGGTGGAATCCCCCGACGAACTGTGGGAGCTGCTGGCCGGCGGCGGCGACGGGATCTCCGAGTTCCCGGCGGACCGCGGCTGGGACCTGGAGTCGCTCTTCGACCCGGACCCGAACCGCAGCGGTACGTCGTACACGCGCCACGGTGGCTTCCTGTACGGCGCCGGCGAGTTCGATCCGGGCTTCTTCGGGATCTCGCCGCGCGAGGCCCTGGCGATGGACCCGCAGCAGCGGTTGCTGCTGGAGGCGTCGTGGGAGTCGTTCGAGTCGGCCGGGCTGGACCCGCAGCGGTTGCGGGGCAGCCGGACGGGTGTCTTCGCCGGCGTCATGTACCACGACTACGCCTCCCGGCTCATGGACCTGCCGACCGAGGTGGAGGGCTACGTCGGGACCGGCACCTCCGGCAGCGTGCTGTCCGGTCGGGTCGCCTACACCTTCGGGCTGGAGGGCCCGGCGGTCACCGTCGACACGGCGTGCTCGTCGTCGCTGGTGGCGCTGCACCTCGCCGCGCAGGCCTTGCGCTCCGGCGAGTGCGATCTGGCGCTGGCCGGTGGCGTGACGGTGATGGCCACGCCGGGGACGTTCATCGAGTTCTCCCGGCAGCGCGGGTTGTCGCAGGACGGGCGCTGCAAGTCGTTCGCCGCGTCGGCCGACGGCACGGGCTGGTCCGAGGGCGTCGGCGTGCTGCTCGTGCAGCGCCTCTCCGACGCCCAGCGCGAGGGCCGCAAGATCTACGCCGTGGTGCGCGGCACCGCCGTCAACCAGGACGGCGCGTCCAACGGCCTGACGGCCCCGAACGGTCCCTCGCAGCAGCGGGTGATCCGCCAGGCCCTCGCGAACGCGCGCCTGACCACCGCCGACGTGGACGCCGTCGAGGCGCACGGCACGGGCACGACGCTTGGTGACCCGATCGAGGCGCAGGCGTTGTTGGCGACGTACGGGCAGGAGCGCCCGGGGGACCGGCCGCTGTTGTTGGGGTCGGTGAAGTCGAACATCGGGCACACGCAGGCGGCTGCCGGTGTGGCTGGTGTGATCAAGATGGTCATGGCGATGCGGCACGGTCTGGTGCCGGCGACCCTGCACGTGGACGAGCCGTCCCCGCACATCGACTGGACGGCCGGGGCCGTGGCCCTCGCGACCGAGCCCACCCCGTGGCCGCAGGTGGACCGGCCGCGTCGGGCGGCGGTGTCGTCGTTCGGGATCTCCGGCACGAACGCGCACGTGATCATCGAGCAGCCGCCGGCCGAGGCGATCGAGGGCGAGATCGTCGCCCGCGACGTGCCGCCGGTCGTGCCGGTGCTGCTGTCGGCCCGCGACGCCGGCGCGCTGTCGGCGCAGGCGGGTCGCTGGGCGCGCTGGCTGACCGCCGAGGAGGCCCCGCGTCCGCTGGACGTGGCCTGGTCCTCCGTCACCACCCGGCCCGCGCTGGAGCAACGCGCCGTCGCCGTGGTGGCCGACCGGGACGACCTGCTCGCCGCGCTGCGGGCCCTCGACGCCGGCGAGCCCTCCGGGGCCGTCGTGACCGGCACCACCGCCGTACGCGGCCAGCTCGCGTTGCTGTTCTCCGGCCAGGGCGCGCAGCGCGCCGGCATGGGCCGGGAGCTGTCGGCGGAGTTCCCGGTGTTCGCCGCCGCGCTGGACGAGGTGTGCGGACACCTCGATCCGTTGCTGCCGCGTCCGCTGCGGGAGGTGCTGTTCGCGTCGTCGGGTTCCGCCGAGGCGGAGTTGCTGGATCAGACGGTGTTCACGCAGGCCGGTCTGTTCGCGGTCGAGGTGGCGCTGTTCCGGCTGGTGGAGTCGTTCGGGGTCGTGCCGGACATGCTGGCCGGGCATTCGATCGGCGAGGTGACCGCGGCGCATGTCGCGGGCGTGTTGTCCCTGGCCGACGCGTGCGCCCTCGTGGCCGCGCGGGGTCGGTTGATGCAGGCGCTGCCCACCGGCGGCGGCATGCTGGCCGTGGCCGCCGACGAGACCGCGGTGGCGGAGTCTCTCGCTGGGCTGACCGACCGCGTCGGCATCGCTGCGGTCAACGGGCCCACCGCCGTGGTGGTGTCGGGTGCGGTCGACGCGCTCGACGAGGTGGAGCGCGTCTGGCGCGAGCGGGGCGTGCGCACGCGCCGGCTGACGGTGAGCCACGCGTTCCACAGCCCGTTGATGGAGCCGATGCTGGACGAGTTCCGGGCGGTCCTGGACGGCCTCACCTTTGCCGCGCCGCTGCTGCCGGTCGTGTCGAACGTGACCGGTGCCCTGGCTGGCGACGAGATCCGCACGGCCGACTACTGGGTGCGGCACGTGCGGGAGGCCGTGCGCTTCGCCGACGGGATCACCGCCCTGAAGGCCGCCGGTGTCGACACGTTCCTGGAGGTCGGGCCGCAGAGCGTGCTGACCGCGATGGCCGCGGACGTGCTGCCCGGCGACGACGGTGTGCTGGCGGTCGCGGTGCAGCGGCGGGATCGTCCGGAGGCGCAGGCGCTGCTGCACGCCCTGGCGGAGCTGCACGTGCACGGGATGCCGGTGACCTGGCAGTCGTGGTTCGCCGACGCCGGCGCGCGCCGCGTCGACCTGCCCACGTACGCCTTCCAGCACCAGCGCTACTGGCCGGAGGGCGCACCGACGAAGCAGGCCGCCCCGGAGGGCGGCGACGCCGAGTTCTGGGCCGCCGTCGAGCGTGGCGACCTGGCCGCCCTCGCCGCCGAACTCGGCGACGACACCGAGGACCTGGACGCGCTCGCCCCGGCCCTGCCGCTCCTGGCGCGCTGGCGTCAGCACCGGTCGCGGGACACCGCCCTCGACGGGTGGTCGTACCGGGTCGGGTGGGAGCCGGTGCGGCCGGCCCCGGCGACCCGGTTGTCCGGGCGGTGGCTGGTCGTCACCGTCGACAGCGGCGCCGACGCGGGCGTCGCGAAGACCCTCACCCAGGCGGGCGCCCGGGTGGACACGCTCACCGTGTCGTCCACCCTCGCCCGCGCCGAACTGGGCGAGCGACTGGGCCGGATCAGCGGGGACGGCTGGGCCGGGGTGCTCTGCGTACTGCCCCGGCAGGACCGGCCCCTGGCCGACACCCCGGCGGTGCCCGCCGGCGCGGCCGCCCTGCTCACCATCACCCGCGCGCTCACCGACACCGGCCTGCCGGGACGGGTGTGGGCGCTCAGCCGGACCGCGATGCCGGTCACGGCCGGGGAGCGGGCCAGCGACGTCTGGGCGGCCCTGGCCTGGGGCCTGGGCCGGGTCGTCGCCCTCGAACAGCCCGACCGCTGGGGCGGCCTGGTCGACCTGCCCGACCGCGCCGACCGCGGCGCCCGCGCCGGGCTCGTCGCCGTCCTCGCCGACGGCACCCTGGACCAGGTGGCCGTCCGCCGCAACGGCCTCTTCGGCCGGCGGCTGGTGCCGGCCGCGCCGCCCGCCGGGTCGGGTTGGCGGCCCGCCGGGACGGTGCTGGTGACCGGCGGTACGGGTGCCCTCGGTCGGCACGTGGCGCGCTGGTTGCTGGCCAACGGGGCCGGTGAGGTGGTGCTCGCCTCGCGGCGGGGTCCGGCCGCGCCGGGCGCGGCCGAGCTGGTGGCCGAGCTGGGCGCGGTGCGGGTGGTGGCGTGCGACGTCACCGACCGGGCCGCGGTCGACGCCCTCGTGGCGGACCTGCCGGAGCTGACCGCCGTCGTGCACACCGCCGGGGCGTCCGGCGGCACCACCCCGGCGTACGAGGTGACCGACGGCGAGCTGTCGGAGACCCTGGCCGGCAAGGTGCTCGGCGCCGTGCACCTCGACGCCGCCTGCCGGGGCCGGGACCTCGACGCGTTCGTGGTCTTCTCCTCCGTCGCCGGCGTCTGGGGCGGCGGCGGGCAGGCCGGCTACGCGGCCGGCAACGCCCTGCTCGACGCGCTCGTCACCGCCCGCCGGGCGGCCGGCCTGCCCGCCACCGCCCTGGCCTACGGCCCGTGGGCGGAGGACGGCATGGCCTCCGGCGAGACGGCCGACGGCCTGCGCCGCCGCGGGTTCAGCCCGCTCGCGCCCGACGCCGCCGTCGCGGCGCTCGGCCGCTGGGTGAACGCCCCCGAGGCGGCGCCGGTGATCGTGGACGTCGACTGGTCCCGGTTCGTCACGGCGTTCACCGCCGCACGGCCGAGCCACCTCTTCGACCGGGTCGCCCCCGCCGTCGCCGAGGAGCCGGAGCGGCCGGAGAGCGCCGCCGCCACCGACGGGCTGCGGGCCAGGCTCGCCACGCTGCCGGCGACCGGCCAGGAGGCGCTGCTGGTCGACCTCGTCCGCGCGGAGGCGGCGGCCGTCCTCGGCCACCCCACCACCGACCAGGTGCCGGCCGGCCGGGCGTTCCGGGAGCTGGGCTTCGACTCCCTCGCCGCCGTGCAGCTGCGCGACCGGCTGGGCCGGGTCACCGGCCTGACCCTGCCGTCGACAGTGGTCTTCGACCACCCGTCGGCGGCGGAACTGGCCCGCTTCCTGCGTACCGAAATCGTCATCGGCGCGGACGGCGGACCGGTCACCGGCGGCGTGGCCTCGGCCCGGCCGCCGGCGGACGAGCCGATCGCGATCGTCTCCATGGCCTGCCGCTTTCCCGGCGGGGTGTCCTCGCCGCAGGAGCTGTGGCGGCTGCTGGCCGACGGCGTGGACGCGGTGACGCCGATGCCCACCGACCGGGGCTGGGACCTCGACGCGCTGTTCGACAGCGACCCGGAGCGGGTCGGCACCAGCTACACGCGCAGCGGCGGCTTCCTGCGGGACGTGGCCGGCTTCGACGCCGCGTTCTTCGGCATCAACCCGCGCGAGGCCCTCGCCATGGACCCGCAGCAGCGGCTGCTGCTGCACACCACCTGGGAGGTCTTCGAACGCGCCGGCATCGACCCGCACCGGGTCCGTGGCTCCGCCACCGGCGTCTTCATGGGCACCAACGGGCAGGACTACGCCACGCTGCTGCTGGGCGCCCGCTCCCAGGTGGAGGGCTACCAGGCGACCGGCAACGGCGCGTCGGTGGTCTCCGGCCGCCTGGCGTACTCGTTCGGGCTGCACGGCCCGGCGGTCACCGTCGACACGGCCTGCTCGTCGTCGCTGGTGGCGCTGCACCTGGCCGCGCAGGCCCTGCGCAGCGGCGAGTGCGACCTCGCCCTCGCCGGCGGCGTGACGGTGATGTCGACCCCGGGCGCGTTCCTGGAGTTCTCCCGGCAGCGCGGCCTCGCCGCCGACGGGCGGGTCAAGGCGTTCGCCGAGGCCGCCGACGGCACCGGCTGGGGCGAGGGTGTCGGCGTCCTGCTGCTCCAGCGGCTCTCCGACGCCCAGCGCGACGGCAACCGGATCCTCGCCGTCGTACGGGGCAGCGCCGTCAACCAGGACGGCGCGAGCAACGGCCTCACCGCGCCGAACGGGCCCGCGCAGCAGCGGGTCATCCGGCACGCGCTGGACAACGCCGGCCTGACCCCGGGCGACGTGGACGTCGTCGAGGCGCACGGCACCGGCACCACCCTCGGCGACCCGATCGAGGCGCAGGCGCTGCTGGCGACGTACGGCAGGGAACGCTCCGCCGACCGGCCGCTGTGGCTCGGGTCGGTGAAGTCGAACATCGGCCACACCCAGGCCGCGGCGGGCGCCGCCAGCCTGATCAAGATGGTGCTGGCCCTGCAACACGAGGTGCTGCCGGCGACCCTGCACGTCGACGCGCCGACCCCGCACGTCGACTGGTCCTCCGGCACGCTGGCGCTGCTCACCGAGGCACGACCGTGGACCACCACGGACGGGCCGCGCCGGGCCGGCGTCTCCTCGTTCGGGATCAGCGGCACCAACGCGCACGTGATCATCGAAGAGGCCCCGCAGCGGCCGGCACCGGTCGCCGCCGACGGGGAAGGGCCCGAGGCGACCGACGGGCACGACGACGCGCGACGCGACCACCGCGCCGTGGCCCTGCCGTGGCCGGTCTCCGCCGCCGACCTGCCCGCGCTGCGCGAACAGGCCGGCCGGCTGGCCGACCGGGTCGCGACGGACGAGGACCCCGCCGACCTGGTCGCCTGGGCGCTCGCCGACGGCCGGGCCCACCTCGGCCGGCGGGCCACCGTGGTCGCCGCCGACCGGGAGACCCGGCTGGCCGCGCTACGGGCGCTGGCCGGCGGCGAGGACCACCCCGCGCTGGTCACCGCCCGGCGGCACGGCGGCGGCCTCGCCGTCCAGTTCTCCGGCCAGGGCGCCCAGCGCCCCGGCGCCGGCCGGCAGCTGTACGACACGTTCGGAGTCTTCGCGGCGGCCCTCGACGAGGTCTGCGCGGCGCTGGACCACCAGCTGCCGCAGCCGCTGAAGCCGGTGCTGTTCGCGGCCGAGGGCAGCGCCGAGGCCGCGCTGCTCGACGAGACGGTGTTCACCCAGGCGGGGCTGTTCGCGCTGGAGGTGGCCCTGTTCCGGCTGGTCGAGTCGTTCGGGGTGGTGCCCGGGCACGTCGCCGGGCACTCCATCGGCGAGATCACCGCCGCGCACGTCGCCGGGGTGCTGTCCCTCGCGGACGCCGCCACGCTGGTGGCCGCCCGGGGCCGGCTCATGCAGGCCCTGCCCGCCGGAGGCGGGATGCTCGCCGTCGCCGCCGACGAGGCGGCCGTGGTCGAGTCCCTCGCGGGGCTGACCGACCGGGTCGGCGTCGCCGCCGTCAACGGTCCCACCGCCGTGGTGCTCGCCGGGGCCCTCGACACCCTCGACGGGCTGGAGCGGACCTGGCGGGAGCGCGGGGTGCGCACCCGCCGGCTGCGGGTCAGCCACGCGTTCCACAGCCCGCTGATGGAGCCGATGCTGGCCGAGTTCCGCACCGTCCTCGACGGGCTGACGTTCGCCGCGCCGCTGCTGCCGATCGTGTCGAACCTGACCGGGCGGCTCGCCGGCCCCGACGAGATCCGTACGCCCGACTACTGGGTGCGCCACGTCCGGGAGGCCGTCCGGTACGCCGACGGGATCGCCGCGCTGCGCGACGCGGGCGTCGACACCTTCCTGGAGCTCGGCCCGCAGGCGGTGCTGACCGCGATGACCGCCGGCCTGCTGCCCGGCGACGACGACGGGACGGCCGTGGCGGCGCTGCGCGCCGGCGTCGACGAGCCGGCCGCCCTGCTCGCCGCGCTGGCCGTCGTGGACGGCACCGGGCGGGACGTCGACTGGGCGGCGGTCCTCGCCGTGCTGGCCGGCCCCCGTCCGGATGCCCGCCGGCTGCCCGAGCTGCCCACGTACGCGTTCCGGCCGCAGCGCTACTGGCCGACCCTCGACGCGGCGCCGACGCCGGCCGCCGACCCGGTCGACGACGCGTTCTGGCGGGCCGTCACCGACGGCGACCTGGGCCGCCTCGGCCTCGACCCGGACCAGCCGATGCGCGAGCTGCTGCCGGAACTCGAGTCGTGGCGGCGCCGCCAGCACCTCGACGGCACCCTGGCCGGCTGGCGGTACCGGGTCACCTGGGAGCGCCGGGCGCTGACCGGCGCCGACCCCGGCACGTGGCTGGTGGTGGCCCCGCCGCACCAGGTCACCGACCGGGTGCTCGCCGCCCTCACGGCCAACGCCGCCACGGTGCACCTGCTGACCGTCGACCCGGCCACGGCCACCCCCGACGGCCTGGCCGCCGACCTCGACCGGCTCGCCGCCGCGCACCAGCCGACGGCGCTGCTCTCCCTGCTGGCGCTGGACGAGGCGCCGCACCCGGAGCAGACCGCGCTGCCGACCGGTCTGGCGGCGAACCTGCTGCTCGTGCAGGCGCACACCCGCCGTTCCGGCCCGCCCGTGCCGCTGTGGCTGGCCACCACCGGCGCCGTCGCGGTGGACGACGAACCGGTCGCGCACCCGACGCAGGCCACCACGTGGGGCCTCGGCCTCGTCGCCGCGCTGGAGCACCCCCGGCACGTCGGCGGAGTCGTCGACCTGCCGGCGGGCCCGGCCGAAGCGGCGTACGCGGCCCTGGCCGCAGCCCTGGTCAACGTCGACGGGGAGGACCAGCTCGCCGTCCGGGAGGCCGGTGTGCACGCCCGACGCCTGGTCCGCGACACCGGGCGGCCGGCGACGGGCAGCGGGTACCGGCCGAACGGCACCGTCCTGCTCACCGGCGGGACCGGCGCCCTCGCCCGGCACACCACGGACTGGCTGGGCCGCCAGGGCGCGGAGGTGCTCCCGCTGGCGGAGCCGGCGACGGGCAAGCTCGGTGACCTGATGGAGCAGCTCGCCGCCGAGAGCCGGCCGGTGACGGCGCTCGTGCACGTGCCGGCGGAGACCGGGTCGGTGCCGCTGGCCGAGCTGACCCTCGCCGGCCTCGCCGCCGACCTGGCCGCGACCGTCGGCGACGTCCCGAGGTACGCCGACGAGCTGGCCCACCGGCCGCTCGACGCGTTCGTGCTGTGCACCTCCACCACGGGGGTGTGGGGCGCGGGCGGCCGGGCCGGCCAGTCCGCCGGCGACGCGCTGCTGCACGCGCTCGCGGCGAACCGGCGGCACGGCGGACTGGCGGCCACCGCCGTGGCGTGGGGCCCGTGGAGCGACGACCCCGAGTCGCCCGAGCAGGCGCAGCTGCGCCGGCGGGGCCTGCCGGGCCTGCCCCCGGAGCTGGCCGTCGAGGCGTTCGGGCAGGCGCTGCGCGCGGAGGCGGGGCTGATCGTCGCCGACGTGCGCTGGGACCGGTTCGTGCCGACGTTCGCGTCGATGCGGCCGTGCCCGCTGCTGACCGGGGTCCCCGAGGCGGGCGCGGCGATGCCCGCCGACGACGACCGCCAGCCGGCGGACGACGAGGCGGCGACTGCGCTGCGGGAGCGGCTGCGCCCGCTGAGCCCCGGCGAACGGGAGGGCGTCCTCGTCGAACTCATGGGCAACCTGGCGGCGGCCGTGCTCGGCCACCCCGGGGGCGGAGGGCTGGAGCCCGACCGGGCGTTCCGCGAGGTCGGCTTCGACTCGATGACGGCCGTGGAGCTGCGCAACCGGCTCCGCGCCGCCACCGGCGTCCAGCTGCCAGCCGGCGTGGTGTTCGACTACCCGACGCCCGCGGCGCTCGCCCGGCACCTGCGCGACCAGCTCGTCGAGGACGGCGCCGCCGCGGCCGCGCCGCTGCTCGCCGAGCTGGAGCGGCTCGACGGCGTCTTCGCGGCCGACGCGCCGGACCGGCTGACCCGGCAGAAGCTGCTGGTGCAGTTGCAGGCGTTCGTCGCCCGGTGGGGCGACGAGCGTGGTCCCGTCGAGGAGAAGCCGGCCGCGCACACCCTCGACGACGCCACCGACGCCGAGATCTTCGATTTCATCCACCGCGAGCTGGGTGGCCCCGGCGGCAATTTGCCGGGCATCTAGAAATGGTGCCGTACGGCCGTCGTCGACGGTTGTGACACCTGCGGCCGGGCGGGCCTGGACACCCGCCCGGCCGCACCCCGCGAGGGTGCCGCGCCGGACCGCTCGCAGGGCGGGTCGGCGCAGCCTGCGCCCCCGCCGCCTAGGGGCACCCGTAGGGGCACGCTAGGGGTTGTGACCGCCGTCCGGCGACAATTACCTTTCGTCCGGCGCGTAAGACCTGGTGGGGGCTGAAACGCTTTTTGTCTGGCAATTCGTGGTCGGCTGAATGGGCTTAGATCTTCGCGGCTTGTGGCGTCTGTGGACGGTATTGGGTCGCCTGTTTCTTTCCGGCCCGAAGAGGTGGCGTCAATGGCGACTGAAGATACGCTCCGGGAGTACCTGAAATGGGTGACGGCGGACCTTCACCAGACCAGGAGGAAGCTCGGCGAGCTTGAGGCGGCCAACCGGGAGCCGATCGCCATCGTCGGCATGGCCTGCCGGTTCCCGGGCGGGGTGGGCTCGCCCGAGGAGCTGTGGGAGCTCGTCGACTCCCGCCGCGACGCCTTCTCCGCGTTCCCCGCCGACCGCGGCTGGGACCTGGCGCGGCTGTTCCACCCGGACCCCGACCACCCCGGCACGTCGTACGTCGCCGAGGGCGGCTTCATCGACTCCGCCACCGAGTTCGACGCCGCGTTCTTCGGCATCTCGCCGCGCGAGGCGCTCGCCATGGACCCGCAGCAGCGGCTGCTGCTGGAGGCCGCCTGGGAGGCGTTCGAGCACGCCGGGCTCGACCCCTCGGCGCTGCGCGGCCACCAGGTGGGGGTGTTCGCCAGCACCACCGGCCAGGACTACGTGGGCCTGCTCCAGCAGCCGCCGCCCGGCACCGAGGGCTACATCCTCACCGGCACCGCGGCCAGCGTCGTGTCCGGCCGGATCTCGTACGCGCTCGGCATCGAGGGCCCCGCCGTCACCGTCGACACCGCCTGCTCGTCGTCGCTGGTCGCCCTGCACCTGGCCTGCCAGGCGCTGCGGCAGGGGGAGTGCACCCTGGCGCTCGCCGGCGGGGCCACCGTCATGTCCACCCCGTCCGCCTTCATCGGCTTCAGCCGCCAGCGGGGCCTGGCCATGGACGGCCGGGTCAAGTCGTTCGCCGCCGCCGCCGACGGCACCGCCTGGGGCGAGGGCGTCGGCCTGCTCCTCGTCGAGCGGCTCTCCGACGCGCGGCGCAACGGCCACCCCGTCCTCGCGGTGGTACGCGGCAGCGCGGTCAACCAGGACGGCGCGAGCAACGGGCTGACCGCCCCCAACGGCCCCTCCCAGCAGCGGGTCGTGCTCCAGGCGCTGGCCAGCGCCCGGCTCGCCCCGGAGCAGGTCGACGTCGTGGAGGCGCACGGCACCGGCACCACCCTCGGCGACCCCATCGAGGCCCAGGCGCTGCTGTCGACGTACGGGCAGGGCCGGCAGCCGGACCGGCCGCTCTGGCTCGGCTCGGTCAAGTCGAACATCGGGCACACCCAGGCCGCCGCCGGCGTCGCCGGGGTGATCAAGATGGTGATGGCGCTGCGGCACGAGACCGTGCCGGCGACGCTGCACGTCGACGCGCCCACCCCCAACGTGGACTGGACGGCCGGCGCGGTGTCGCTGGCGACCGAGCCGCAGCCGTGGCCCGCCGGGGAGCAGCCCCGCCGCGCGGGCATCTCCTCCTTCGGCATGAGCGGCACCAACGCCCACGTGATCATCGAGGAGGCGCCCGCCGCCGACCCGGCCGCGGTGGACGCCCCGGACGGCGCCGCCGCCGCGACCGACGCGGTCGCCGTGCCGGCCGCCGCCGACACCGCCTGCGTCGACGGGGCCGGCCTCGTGCCGGTGCTGCTCTCCGCCCGTGACGCCGAGTCCCTGGCCGCGCAGGCGACCCGCTGGGCCGACTGGCTCGACGGGCGCCCCGAGCTGCGGCTGACCGACGTCGGCTGGTCGTCGGCGCGTACCCGGGCCAGCCTCGAGCACCGGGCCGTGCTGCTCGCCGCCGACCGCGCCGGCCTGGCCGACGGCCTGCGCGCGCTCGCCACCGGCGGCGACGCCCCGGGCCTGGTCACCGGCGCCGGCCCGCGCGGCGGCAAGCTCGCGTTCCTCTTCTCCGGCCAGGGCGCGCAGCGCAGCGGCATGGGCCGCGAGCTGGCCGCCGCGTTCCCCGTCTTCGGCCGGGCGCTCGCCGAGGTCTGCGCCGAGCTGGACCGGCACCTGCCCCGCCCGCTCGCCCCGGTGCTCTTCGCGCCCGAGGGCGACGAGGCCGCCGGGCTGCTCAACCAGACCCTCTACACCCAGGCCGGCCTGTTCGCCGTCGAGGTCGCGCTGTTCCGGCTCCTGGAGAGCTGGGGGATCGTCCCGGACGTCCTGCTCGGCCACTCGATCGGCGAGCTCTCCGCCGCGCACGCGGCCGGCGTGCTGTCGCTGCCCGACGCCGCCACCCTCGTCGCCGCCCGGGGCCGGCTGATGCAGGCCCTGCCGGCCGGCGGCGCGATGCTGGCCGTCCAGCTCCCCGCCGACGCCGTCCGGGCCGCCCTGGCCGGCGTCGAGGACCGGGTCGCCGTGGCCGCCGTCAACGGGCCCACCGCCGTGGTCGTCTCCGGCGCCGCCGACGCCGTCGAGGAACTCGAACGCCGCTGGGCCGACCAGGGCGTACGCACCAGGCCGCTGCGCGTCAGCCACGCCTTCCACAGCCCGCTGATGGAACCCATGCTCGCCGAGTTCGCCGCCGTGGTGCGCGGGCTGGAACTGCACCCGCCGACGCTGCCGATCGTGTCGAACCTGACCGGCACGGTCGCCGACCCCGACGAGATCCGCACCGCCGAGTACTGGGTGCGGCACGTGCGGGAGGCCGTCCGGTTCGCCGACGGCGTCGACCAGCTGCGCGCCCTCGGTGTGCGTACGTTCCTGGAGGTCGGCCCCAGCGGCGTGCTCACCGCGCTGGCCCGCGACGTCCTGACCGCCGCCGGCGCCGACGACGACACCGCCGCAGTGGCGCTGCTGCGCCGCGACCGCCCCGAGCCCGCCTCCGCCCTCACCGCCCTCGCCGAGCTGCACGTCGGCGGGGTCGAGGTCGGCTGGGCGGAGCTGTTCGCCGGCGCCGACACCGCGCGGGTGCCCCTGCCCGCGTACGCCTTCCGCCGGCAGCGCTTCTGGCCCGAGCCGCCGCCCGCCGCCCCCGACACCGTGGCGGCGGACGGCGACGACGAGTTCTGGACCGCCCTGGAGCAGGCGGACGCCGACACGCTGCGCGGCGAACTGGGCGACGACGACGAGCAGGTCCAGGCGCTGCTGCCGGCCCTGCCCGTACTCACCTCCTGGCGCCGCTCCCGGCGGGAACGCTCGCTGGTGGACGGCTGGTCGTACCAGGTGACCTGGCAGCCCGTGCCCGTCGAGGACGGCGACGGCCCGGCGGGCCGCTGGCTGGTCGTGCTGCCGGCCGACGACGCGCCGGCGTGGGCCGACGGCCTGGCCGGGCTCTTCGGCGACGACGAGCCGCTGGTGCTGCGCGTCGGCGCGGCGGACCTCGACCGCGCGGCGCTCGCCGCCCGGCTGCGGGACCTTCTCGACGGCCGGCCGGTCGACGGCGTGCTCGCCGTGGTCGCCGGCCAGGACCGGCTGCTGGCCGAGCACCCCGGCGTGACCCTCGCCGCGGCCAGCACCCTCGCCCTGGTCCAGGCGATGACCGACCTGGACCTGGTGGCGCCGCTGTGGTGCGTCACCAGCGGCGCGGTCGCGGCGGCCCCGGGCGACCGGGTCGCGCACCCGCTGCAGACCGAGGTCTGGGGCCTCGGCCGCGCGGCGGCCGTCGAGCAGCCGCACCGATGGGGCGGCCTGGTCGACCTGCCGGCCACCGTCGACGACGCCACCACCCGGCGGCTCGCCGCCGTGCTGGCCGGTCACGTCGGCGAGGACCAGGTGGCCGTCCGGCCCGGCGGGACCTGGGCCCGCCGGCTCACCCCGGCCCCGCCCGCGGCGGACGAGCCCCCCGCCGGCGACTGGTGCTCCGGCACCGTCCTGGTCACCGGCGGCACCGGCGCCCTCGGCGGCCACGTCACCCGCTGGCTGCTCGGCCGCGGCGCCGGGCGGGTGGTCCTGGCCAGCCGCCGGGGCACCGCCGCCCCGGGCATCGCGGACCTGCTCGACCGGTACGGCGCCGACGGGCGGGTCACCGTCGCCACCTGCGACGTCACCGACCGGAGCTCCGTGGCGGAGCTGGTGGACGCGCTGCCCGACCTGACGGCGGTCGTGCACGCCGCCGGCACCGACCAGCTCACCCCGCTGACCGACACCACCCTCGACGAGTTCTCCCACGTCGTCGCGGGCAAGGTGCTCGGCGCCCTGCACCTCGACGCCTGCCTCGCCGAGCGCGACCTCGGCGCGTTCGTCATGTTCTCCTCCATCTCCGGCGTGTGGGGCAGCGCCGGGCAGTGCGCCTACGGCGCCGGCAACTCCCTGCTGGACGCCCTGGCCGTCAACCGGCGCGACCGGGGCCTGCCGGCCACCGCCGTCTCCTGGACGGCCTGGGGCGGCGAACACGGCATGGCCGCCGAGAACGTGGCCACCGAACAGCTCAACCGGATGGGCCTGCCGCCGATCGACCCGGAGAAGGCGCTCGTCGCCCTCGACCGGGCGCTGCGCCGCCCGACGCCCTGCGTGACCGTCGCCGACGTCGACTGGAGCCGGTTCCACCCCGCGTTCACCGTGGCCCGGCCCAGCCCGTTCCTGGGCGGCGTGCCGCAGGTGCGGGCGCTCGTCGCGCAGGAGGAGGAGGCCGCCGCGCCCACGGGCGGGGTCGCCGCGCCGCTGCGCCACCTCGCGGCGCTGCCGGCGGCGGAGCAGGAGCGGGAGCTGCTGCGGCTGGTCAACGAGCAGACCGCGGCGGTGCTGGGCCACGCCACGCCCGACGAGCTGCGCGGCCGCCCGTTCAAGGACCTCGGCTTCGACTCGCTGACCGCCGTGGACTTCCGGGGACGGCTGAACGCGGCCACCGGCCTGCGGCTGCCCACCACGCTGGTCTTCGACTACCCCACCCCCGCCGAGCTGGCCGCGCACCTGCGCGAGCTGGTCTCCGGCGCGGCCCCGGCCGACGCCCCCCAGACCGTCGTCGTCGACGCCGACGAGCCCGTCGCGATCGTCGGCATGGCCTGCCGCTACCCCGGCGGCGTCGACGGGCCGGAGGCGTTCTGGCGGCTGGTCGCCGACGGGGTGGACGCCATCTCGCCGTTCCCCACCGACCGGGGCTGGGAGATCCCCGAGCCGGCGGAGGGGACCCACCCCCCGGCGGGCGGCTTCCTCTACGACGTGGCGGACTTCGACCCCGCCTTCTTCGAGATCTCGCCCCGCGAGGCCCTCGCCATGGACCCGCAGCAGCGGCTCGCCCTCGAGACGTCCTGGGAGGCGCTGGAGCGGGCCGGGGTGGACCCGGCGACGCTGCGCGGCACCCGTACGGGCGTCTTCGTGGGCGCCTCCACCTCCGGCTACGGCACCGGCCTGACCGAGGTCCCCGAGGGCGTCGAGGGCTACCTGATGACCGGCGCCGCGCACAGCGTGATCTCCGGCCGGGTCGCGTACGCCCTCGGGCTGGAGGGACCCGCCGTCACCGTCGACACCGCCTGCTCCTCGTCGCTGGTGGCGCTGCACCTCGCCGGGGCGGCGCTGCGGCGCGGCGAGTGCGACCTGGCGCTGGCCGGCGGCGTGGCCGTGATGGCCACCCCCACGGCGTTCCAGGAGTTCTCCCGCCAGGGCGGCCTCGCCTCCGACGGGCGGTGCAAGTCCTTCGCCGCCACGGCGGACGGCACCGGCTGGTCCGAGGGTGTCGGCATGCTGCTCGTGCAGCGGCTCTCCGACGCCCGGCGGCAGGGCCGGCGCATCCTCGCCGTCGTACGCGGCTCCGCCGTGAACTCCGACGGCGCGTCGAACGGCCTGACCGCCCCCAACGGCCCCTCCCAGCAGCGGGTGATCCGGCAGGCGCTCGCCAGCGCCCGGCTGGCGGTCACCGACGTGGACGTCGTCGAGGCCCACGGCACCGGCACCGTCCTCGGCGACCCGATCGAGGCGCAGGCGCTGCTGGCGACGTACGGGCAGGACCGGGGCGACGCCGGCCCGCTGCTGCTGGGCTCGGTCAAGTCGAACATGGGCCATGCGCAGGCCGCCGCCGGCGTGGCCGGCGTGATCAAGATGATCCTGGCGATGCGGGAGGGCACCGTACCGGCGACGCTGCACGTGGACGAGCCGTCGCCGCACATCGACTGGTCGGCCGGCGACGTGGAGCTGGTGACCCGGTCCCGGCCGTGGCCGGCGGTCGACCGGCCCCGCCGCGCGGCGGTCTCCTCGTTCGGCATCTCCGGCACCAACGCCCACGTGGTCGTCGAGCTGCCCACCGACGCGCCCGCCGACGCCGAGGCGGCCGACGCCCCGACGCCGCCGGCCGCTGGCACGGAGGCGCGGGAACGCGCCGCCGGGCTGGTCGCCGCCGACGTGGTGGTGTGGCCGGTCTCGGCCCGCTCGACCTCGGCGCTGGCCGCGCAGGCGTCCCGGCTGGCCCGGCACCTGCGGGCCCACCCCGGACTCGCCCCGGCGGCGGTCGGCTGGTCCCTCGCCGCGACCCGCACGGCGTTCGACAGGCGTGCCGCGGTGCTCGGCGCGACCCCCGGCGAGCTGCTGGCCGGCCTGGACGCGCTCGCCGCCGGCACCCCCGCCGGCAACGTGCTGACCGGCACCGTCGCCAACCACGGCGCCGGCCCGGTGTTCGTCTTCCCGGGCACCGCCCCGGCGGGCGCGGCGGCCGGACTGGTGGGCCGCTGCCCGGTCTTCGACGACGCCCTCGCCGAGTGCCGGCAGGCCCTCGCCCCGTGGGTCGACGTCGACCCGGCCGCCCTGCTGACCGGCGCGGACGCCTCCTGGGGCGAGCGGCCGGAGCTGGCCCGGCCCGTGCTGTTCGCCGTCGGGGTGGCGCTCGCCGCCGTCTGGCGGCACGCCGGGCTCACCCCGGCCGCGGTCGTCGGCGACGGCGACGGCGAGGTCGTGGCCGCCCACGTGGCGGGCCTGCTGTCCCTGTCCGACGCCGCCCGTACGGTGGCGCTGCGGGCCCGGGCCGCCGCGGGCGAGCTGGACCCCGACGGCCTCCGCGTCGCCCTGGCGGGGCTCGCCCCGCAGCCCGGGACCGCCCGGCTGGCCTCCACCGTCACCGGGGACTGGGCCGACGCGGCCACCCTCGGCGCCGACCACTGGACCGACCCGGCCACTCTCGGCACCGGCCAGCGGGCCGGTGGGGCTGGGGGACCGGAGCGGCTCGACGCCGCCCTGCGCGCCGCCGTCGACGCCGGACACGTGACCTTCGTGGAGATCTCGCCGGAGCCGGCGCTGACCGACCGGGTCGCCGCCGTCCTCGACGCGACCGGCGTCACCGGCCACGTCCTGGAGACCCTCGCCGGGTCGGACGACGCCGCCACCCGGCTGCTGACCGGCCTCGCCACCGCGCACACCCTCGGCCTGCCGGTGGACCACCGCCGGCTGCTGCCCGAGGCCGAGCCCGTCGACCTGCCCACGTACGCCTTCGACCGGAACCGCTACTGGCTGGAGCGCACCGGCGCGCACCGCTCGGTCCTGCCCGCCGTGGGCCTCGACGTGGTCGACCACCCGCTGCTCAGCGCGGTGGCCGACCTGCCCGGCGACGAGGGGCTGCTGTTCACCGGCCGGATCACCCTCGCCACCCACCCCTGGCTGGCCGACCACGCCGTGCTCGGCACGGTGCTGCTGCCGGGGACGGCCCTGGTGGAGCTGGCGTCCTGGACCGGCCGGCAGGCCGGCGCGGCGACCGTCGCCGAGCTGAACCTGGAGGCGCCGCTGGCGATCCCCACCGAGGGCGGAATCGACCTGCGGGTCCGCGTCGGCGCGCCGGACGAGACCGGGCACCGGCCCGTCGCCATCCACACCCGGCGCGACGACGACACCGGACCCGACGGTTCCCGCACCTGGCAGCGGCACGCCTCCGGCCAGCTCGCCGACACCGTCGACCCGGAGCCCGCTCCGGCCGCCGTGTGGCCGCCCGCCGACGCCGAGCCGATCGCCCTCGACGGGCTCTACGCCCGGCTCGCCGCCCAGGGCTACCACTACGGCCCGGCCTTCCGGGCGCTGCGCGCCGCCTGGCGGTCGGGCCCGGACATCCTCGCCGAGGTCGCCCTGGACGCCGACGCGTCCACCGACACCACGGCCTTCTCGGTGCACCCGGCCCTGATGGACGCGGCGCTGCACGCCATCGGCGCCAGCGCCACGGCAGGCGCCACCGACGCCACGGCCGGCGACCCCGCCGGTGGCGCGTCGGGCACCGAGGGCGGCCCCGACATCCGCCCGGGCCTGCCGTTCACCTGGTCGGGCGTGACCATCCGGCCCACCCGCGCCCGCGAGCTGCGGATCCGGCTGCGCGCCACCGACGCCTCATCCGTGGCCCTGACCATCACCGACACCGGCGCCACCCCGGTCGCCTCCGTCGACGGTCTGGTCCTGCGGCCCATCTCCGGCGAGCAGCTCAGCGCCGCCCGCCGGTCGGCCAGCCGGTCCCTGCACCGCCTCGACTGGGTCGCCCCCGCCACCGGCCGCGCCGACGGCACGTCCCGGCTCGTCGCCCTCGGCGACGACTGGCCCGGCGCCGACCGGCACCCGGACCTCTCCGCGCTGGTCGCCGAGGTGCGCGCCGGCGGTCCGGTGCCCGACGCGGTGCTGGTGACCTGCGCCGGACCGGCCGCCGACGAGCCGCACCCGGCCGCCCAGGCGCACCGCGTCGCCCACCGCATGCTCGCGCTGGCCCAGCAGTGGCTCGCCGAGGAGTCCCTCACCGCCGCCCGGCTGGTGGTGGTCACCCGCGGCGCGGTCCGGGTCGACCCGGACGAGCGGATCGCCGACGTGCCGGCCGCCACCGCCTGGGGCCTGCTGCGCTCCGCCCAGTCGGAGAACCCCGACCGGATCGTGCTCCTCGACGTCGACGACGACGCCTCGGCCGCCGCGCTGCTGCCGGCGGCCCTGGCCACCGGCGAACCCCAGCTCGCGGTACGCGCCGGCCAGCTCCGGGTGCCCCGGCTGACCCGGCTCGGACCGCCCCCGGCCGAGGCGCCCGGCCCCGACCTGGCCGCCGGCACCGTCCTGGTGACCGGGGCGACCGGCCTGCTCGGGCGGCTCGTGGCGCGACGGCTCGTGACCCGGCACGACGTACGGCACCTGCTGCTGGTCAGCCGCAGCGGGGCGGATGCCCCGGGCGTCGCCGCGCTTGTCGACGAGCTGGCCGGACTGGGCGCCACCGCCCGGGTGGTCGGCTGCGACGTCACCGACCGCGACGCGCTCGCCCTGCTGGTCGACCAGCTCCCCGCCGACCTGCCGCTGACCGGCGTGGTGCACGCGGCCGGGGTGCTCGACGACGGCGTCCTGCCCGCGCTCACCCCGGACCGCTTCGACACCGTGCTGCGTCCCAAGGTCGACGCGGCCTGGCACCTGCACGAGCTGACCGAGAAGCTGGACCTGGCCGCGTTCGTGCTCTTCTCCTCGGCGGCCGGCCTCTTCGGCGGCCCCGGGCAGGCCAACCACGCGGCGGCGAACTGCTTCCTCGACGCCCTCGCCCAGCACCGGCGCGACCGGGGACTCCCGGCGCTCTCGCTGGCCTGGGGCCCGTGGGTCAACGACACCGGCGACGGCCAGACCGGGCACGTCGACGAGGCCCGGATGAACCGGGGCGGCTTCGTCCCGCTCGGCGCCGACGAGGGCATGGACCTGTTCAGCGAGGCGCTGCGCTTCGCCGAGCCGGTGGTCGTACCGGTCAACCTGGACCTCGCCCTGATCGGCCGGCACGGGCCGGCGGCGGTGCCGCCGGTGCTGCGGTCGCTGGTCCGGCCGGCGACGAGCGGCGCGGTACGGGCCGCCGAGCGCGATCCGGCCGAGGCGCTGCGGGAGACCCTCGCCGCCACGGCGGAGGCCGACCGCGACCAGGTGCTCTCCGACCTGGTCCGCACCCACGCCGCGGCGGTCCTCGGCTACGCGTCGATCCGCTCGATCGACGTCGAGCGCGGCTTCGTCGAGCTGGGCTTCGACTCGCTGACCGCCGTCGAGTTCCGCAACCGGCTCAACGCGGCCACCGGGCTGCGGCTGCCGTCCACGCTGATCTACGACCGGCCGACCACGGCCGCGCTTGTCGAGTACCTGCGGGGCGCGCTGCTGGCGGAGCGGAGCACGTCCGCGCTGACGGTGCTCGGCGAGCTGAACAAGCTGGAGCACGCCATGCGGGCGGTGGCCTCCGCCGACACCGACCGGGCCGCCGTCGGCGCCCGGCTGCGTGAACTGCTCTCCCTGTGGACCTACACCGAGTCCGGTGCGGACTCCGCCGCCGACGAGGGCACCAGCCTCGAGTCGGCCTCCGCCGAGGAGATCTTCAGCCTGCTGGACGAAGAGTTCGGCTCGGCCTGATCCGGCATGTCGCACACCTCGAACCCCGATACGGAGTGGCCCGATGCCCACTGAGGCAGAGTTCCTCGACTACCTCCGGCGTGCGACTGCCGACCTGCGCGACGCGCGCCGGCGGGTGCGCGAGGTGGAGGCCAAGGACCGCGAGCCGATGGCCGTCATCGGCATGGCGTGCCGGTTCCCGGGCGGCGTGTCCAGCCCGGCCGAGCTGTGGGACCTCGTCGACCGGGGCGGCGACGGGGTGGGCGACTTCCCGGCCGACCGGGGCTGGGACCTGGAGCGGCTCTTCAACGTCGACCCGGACAACCCGGGCACGTCGACCAGCAGCCAGGGTGGCTTCCTCTACGACGCGCCGCAGTTCGACCCGGGCTTCTTCGGCATCAGCCCCCGCGAGGCCCTGGCGATGGACCCGCACCAGCGGCTGCTGCTGGAGATTTCCTGGGAGGCGTTCGAGCACGCCGGCATCGACCCGCAGCGGCTGCGCGGCAGCCGGACCGGCGTCTTCGCCGGGGTGATGTACCACGACTACGCGTCGCGGGTGCTGGACCTGCCCGACGGCGTCGAGGGCTACATCGGCACCGGCAACTCCGGCAGCGTCGTGTCGGGGCGGGTGGCGTACACCTTCGGGCTGGAGGGCCCGGCGGTCACGGTGGACACGGCCTGCTCGTCGTCGCTGGTCGCCGTGCACCTCGCGACGCAGGCGCTGCGCCAGCGCGACTGCGACTTCGCGCTCGCCGGCGGCGTGACGGTCATGTCCACCCCGGGCACCTTCGCCGACTTCTCCCGCCAGCGGGGCCTGGCCTCGGACGGCCGGTGCAAGTCGTTCGCCGCCGCCGCCGACGGCACCGGCTGGTCCGAGGGCGTCGGCGTGCTGCTGTTGCAGCGGCTCTCCGACGCCCGCCGCGACGGCCGGCGCATCCTCGCCGTCGTGCGGGGCAGCGCCGTCAACCAGGACGGCGCCAGCAGCGGGCTCACCGCCCCGAACGGCCCGTCGCAGGAGCGGGTGATCCGGCAGGCCCTCGCGAACGCCCGGCTGTCCCCGGCCGACGTCGACGTGGTCGAGGCGCACGGCACCGGCACCACCCTCGGCGACCCGATCGAGGCGCAGGCGCTGCTGGCCACGTACGGGCAGGACCGGGGCGAGGGCGGTCAGCCCCTCTGGCTGGGCTCGGTCAAGTCGAACCTGGGCCACACCCAGGCCGCTGCGGGCGCCGCCGGACTGATCAAGATGATCGAGGCGATCCGGCACCGGACCATGCCCGCCACCCTGCACGTCGACGAGCCGTCCCCGCACATCGACTGGTCCGCCGGGCAGGTGTCGCTGCTGACCGAGGCACGCCCGTGGTCGGCCCCCGACCGGCCGCGCCGGGCCGCCGTGTCGTCGTTCGGCATCAGCGGTACGAACGCGCACGTCATCCTGGAGGAGGCGCCCGTCGACGACGCCCCGTCCACCGACGAGGCCCCGTCCGCCGCCGACGCGCCGGTGGCGCTCCCGCTCGCCCCGGTGTTCCTCTCCGCCCGTACGCCCGAGGCGCTCGCCGGGCAGGCCGGCCGCTGGGCCGACCACCTCGCCCGCGTCGACTCCCCGCGCCCGGTCGACGTCGCGGCCTCCTCGGTCAACCGCGCGGGGCTCGAACACCGCGCGGTCGTCCTGGCCGGCGACGCGGACGACCTGCTCGCCGGGCTGCGGGCCCTCGCCGCCGGCGAGCCGACCGGCACCGTCACCACCGGCGCGTCGGCCCCGCGCGGCCGGGTGGCCTTCCTCTTCTCCGGCCAGGGCGCGCAGCGCGCCGGCATGGGTCGCGAGCTGTACGCGGCCTTCCCGGTCTTCGCCGCCGCCCTCGACGAGGCGTGCGGGCACCTCGACCCGCTGCTGCCGCGCCCGCTGCGCGAGGTGCTGTTCGCCGGGGCGGGCACGCCCGAGGCGGAACTGCTGGACCAGACGGTCTTCACCCAGGCGGGGCTGTTCGCCGTCGAGGTGGCGCTGTTCCGGCTCGTCGAGTCGTTCGGTGTCGCGCCGGACCTGGTGGCCGGGCACTCCATCGGCGAGATCGCGGCGGCGCACGTCGCGGGCGTGCTCTCCCTGGCCGACGCGTGCGCGCTGGTCGCCGCGCGGGGCAGGCTCATGCAGGCCCTGCCGGCGGGCGGCGGCATGCTCGCCGTGGCGGCCGACGAGGCCGCGGTTGCCGCCTCCCTGGCGGGGCTGACCGGCCGGCTGGACGTGGCCGCCGTGAACGGCCCCGCCGCCGTGGTGGTGGCGGGCGACGTCGAGGCCCTCGACGAGGTGCAGCGGGTGTGGTCCGAGCGGGGCGTGCAGACCCGCCGGCTGCGGGTGAGCCACGCCTTCCACAGTGCGCGGATGGACCCGATGCTGGCCGAGTTCGCGGCCGTCGCCGAGGGGCTGACGTTCCGGCCGCCGACGATCCCGGTGGTGTCGAACCTGACCGGCCGCGTCGCCGACGCCGAGCAGCTCTGCGACCCGGGCTACTGGGTGCGCCACGTACGCGGCACCGTGCGCTTCGCCGACGCCGTCGACTGCCTGCGCGCCGAGGAGGTCGACACCTACCTGGAGGTGGGGCCGAACGGCGTCCTGACCGCCATGGCGCAGAACTGCCTCGCCGAGCGCGCGGAGGACGACACCGCGCCCCTGCTGGCCCCGGTGTCGCGCCACGACCGGCCCGAGCCGCAGGCCCTCCTGGAGGCCCTCGCGCTGCTGCACGTGCACGGCGTGACCGTCGGCTGGGCCGACCTGCTCGACCGGGCCGGCGGCCGGCACCTGGACCTGCCGACGTACGCCTTCCAGCACCAGCGCTACTGGCTGGAGCCGGCGGGCCGGTGGACGGACGTCTCCGGGGCCGGCCTCGGGGCGGCCGGGCACCCGCTGCTCGGCGCGGCCGTCTCCGTGGCCGGCGAGGACATGGTGGTGCTGACCGGCCGCCTGTCCACGTCGACGCACGCCTGGCTCGCCGACCACTCCGTCTCCGGCGTGGTGATCGTGCCGGGCGCCGCCCTGGTGGAGTTGGCCGTGCGGGCGGGCGACGAGGTGGGCGCGTCGCGGGTGCGGGAGCTGACCGTGGCCGCGCCGCTGGTGCTGCCGTCGGCGGGTGCGGTGCGGGTGCAGGTGCGCGTCGGCGCGGCCGACGAGGCGGGCACCCGGTCGGTGACCGTGCACTCCCAGCCGGAGGAGGCCGTCGACCCGGAGTGGGTCCGGCACGCGGAGGGTGTGCTGGAGCCGGCGACGGCCGACGAGCCGGGCGTGGGGGAGTGGCCGCCGGCCGGCGCGGCCGAGGTGGACGTGGCGGGCTGGTATCCGGCGCTGGCCGAGCGCGGCCTGGCGTACGGGCCGGTGTTCCGGGGGCTGCGCCGGGTGTGGACGACCGGCGGCGACGAGGTGTTCGCCGAGGTGGCGTTGCCGGACGAGGTGGCGGGCGACGCCGCCGGCTTCGGCGTGCACCCGGCGCTGCTGGACGCCGCCCTGCACCCGATCGGGCTGCTGCCCGGTGCGGAGGGCTCGGGCGGGCCGCGGGTGCCGTTCGCGTTCGAGGGTGTGCAGGTGCACGCCTCGGGCGCGCGGGTGCTGCGGGTGCGGCTGACGCGCGCGGGCTCGGCGGTGCGCCTGGTGGCGTGCGACGAGTCGGGCGCGGCCGTGGTGTCGGTGGACTCCCTGGCGCTGCGGGAACTGACCGGGGTGTCGTCGTCCCCGGACGCGTCGTCCCGGTCGCTGTTCGAGGTCGCCTGGCAGGCCCAGGAGGTCACCCCGGCCGGGGACGTCTCCGGGTGGGCGCTGGTGGGCTCGCCCGCCGCCGCCGACCTGCCGTCGTACGCCGACGTCGATGCGGTGACCGCGACGGCCGCCGGGCCGTCGGGCGTGACGCCGCGCCTGCTGCTGGTGCCGGCGGGCAGCCTGCGCCGATCCGACCACGCCGGGACGGAGACCCGCCCGGTCCACGGCGAGGACGCCGACCTGTTGGCGGACGCCGCCGACAACGTCCCCGACGCGGTACGCGCGGCGACCACGGCCGTGCTGGCGACCGTCCGGTCCTGGCTGGCGGCCGACGCGCTGTCGGAGTCGCGGCTGGTGGTGGTGACCCGGGGCGCGGTGTCGGTGGGTGCCGACGACCGGGTGTCGGACCTGGGCGGTGCGGCGGTGTGGGGTCTGCTGCGTTCGGCGCAGTCGGAGCACCCGGGTCGCATCGTGCTGGCGGACGTCGACGGTGACGTGGATGCCGGGCTGTTGGGTGTGCTGGCCACGGTGGCTGACGAGCCGGTGGCGTTCGGTGGTCAGGTCGCGGTGCGTGCGGGTGGGGTGTTCGTGCCGCGTCTGGTGCGCGCGGTCGCCTCGTCGGCGCAGGCGCCGGTGGTGGGTGACGGTGCGGTGCTGGTGACCGGTGGTACGGGTGCGCTGGGTGCGCTGGTGGCGGAGCACCTGGTGTCGGTGCACGGCGTGCGGTCGCTGGTGCTGGTGTCGCGGCGCGGTCCGGAGGCCGCGGGTGCGGGCGAGCTGTCGGAGCGGCTGTCCGCGCTGGGCGCGTCGGTGCGGATTGCCGCCTGCGACGTGACCGACCGGGACCAGGTCGGCGCGCTGGTGGCCGAGGTCGCCGCCGAGGGTCGGCTGGCGGGTGTCGTGCACACCGCCGGTGTCCTGGACGACGGGATCGTGGAGGGACTGACCGCCGAGCGGCTGGCCGGGGTCCTGGCGCCGAAGGTGTCGGCCGGGTGGTTCCTGCACGAGGCGACGGCGTCGCTGGATCTGGACCTGTTCGTGGTGTTCTCGTCGGTGGCGGGGGTGCTCGGCTCGCCGGGTCAGTCGGCGTACGCGGCGGGTAACGCGTTCCTCGACGGGCTTGCGGTGTACCGGCGGCAGTTGGGTCTGCCGGCGGTCAGTCTCGCGTGGGGCATGTGGGACACCCCCGGCATGGGCGCGTCCCTCGACGAGGCGGACCGGGCGCGATCGACCCGGGGCGGCGTCACCGCGATGAGCGCCGAGACCGGGCTGCGGCTGTTCGACGCCGCCCTGACCGCCGAGCGGCCGGCCCTGGTACCGGCCGTGATCGACCTGGCCGCCCTCCGGGCCGCGGCCGGCGCCGGCCTGGTGCCGCCGATGCTCCGTAACCTGGTCGGTACGACCACGACCCGCCGCCAGGCGGGACAGGGCACCACCTGGGCGACCCGCGTCAGCGGCCTCGCCGCCGACGAGGCGCGGGCCCAGATCGACGTGCTGGTACGCGGCCTCGTCGCGCAGGTGCTCGGGCACGGTGGCGCGGAGGCCGTGCCGGCCGACCGGGCGTTCCGGGAGCTCGGCTTCGACTCGCTGACCGCCGTCGACCTGCGTAACCGCGTCAACGCGGCCACCGGCCTCCGGCTGCCCTCGACGCTGGTGTTCGACTACCCGACGCCCCAGGCGCTCGCCGCCCACGTGCACGCCGAGCTGGCCGGCGCCGCCGGCGGCACCGCCGCTCCAGGCGCGCGGACCACCACCCGGGTCGACGAGCCGCTCGCCATCGTCGGGATGGCCTGCCGCTACCCCGGCGGCGTCGAGACGCCCGACCAGTTGTGGGCGCTGCTGGCCGCCGGCGGCGAGGGCATCGGGGAGTTCCCCACCGACCGGGGCTGGGACCTGGAAAGCCTGTTCGACCCCGACCCCGACCACCCCGGCACGTCGTACACGCGCCACGGCGGTTTCCTCTACGGCGCCGGCGAGTTCGACCCGGGCTTCTTCGGCATCTCGCCGCGCGAAGCCCTGGCGATGGACCCGCAGCAGCGGCTGCTGCTGGAGGCGTCGTGGGAGTCGTTCGAGTCGGCCGGTCTCGATCCGCAGCGGTTGCGGGGCAGCCGGACGGGTGTCTTCGCCGGCGTCATGTACCACGACTACGCGTCGCAGCTCATGGAGCTGGCCGACGAGGTCGAGGGCTACGTCGGCACCGGCAACTCGGGCAGCGTCCTGTCCGGTCGGGTGGCGTACACGTTCGGCCTGGAGGGCCCGGCCGTCACCGTCGACACCGCCTGTTCGTCCAGCCTCGTCGCGCTGCATCTCGCCGCGCAGGCGTTGCGTTCAGGTGAGTGCGATCTGGCGCTGGCCGGCGGCGTGACCGTCATGGCCACGCCCGGCACGTTCATCGAGTTCTCCCGGCAGCGTGGGCTGTCGCAGGACGGCCGCTGCAAGTCGTTCGCCGCCTCGGCCGACGGCACCGGCTGGTCCGAGGGCGTGGGTGTCCTGCTCGTGCAGCGGCTCTCCGACGCCCAGCGGGAAGGCCGGCGCATCCACGCCGTGCTGCGGGGCACGGCCGTGAACCAGGACGGCGCGTCCAACGGGCTGACCGCCCCGAACGGCCCGTCGCAGCAGCGCGTGATCCACCAGGCGCTCGCGAACGCCCGCCTGACCCCGGCCGACGTGGACGCCGTCGAGGCGCACGGCACCGGCACGACGCTGGGTGACCCGATCGAGGCGCAGGCTCTGCTGGCGACGTACGGGCAGGAGCGTCCGCAGGATCGGCCGTTGTTGCTGGGGTCGGTGAAGTCGAACATCGGGCACACGCAGGCCGCCGCCGGTGTGGCCGGTGTGATCAAGATGGTCATGGCGATGCGCCACGGCCTGGTGCCGGCGACCCTGCACGTGGACGAGGCGTCGCCGCACGTCGACTGGACGGCCGGGGCGGTGGCACTCGCGACCGAGCCCACCCCGTGGCCGCAGGTGGATCGGCCGCGTCGGGCGGCGGTGTCGTCGTTCGGCATCTCCGGCACCAACGCGCACGTGATCATCGAGCAGCCGCCCGCCGAGCCGGTCGACGCACGCGCCGCCGACCGTCCGCGCGCCGGCGTCGTACCCCTGGTGCTCTCCGCCGTGGACGCCCCGGCGCTGCGCGACCAGGCGGCCCGGCTGGGCGCGCACCTCGCGGCGCACCCGGAGCTGGAACCGGCCGACGTCGCGCACGCCCTGGCGACCACCCGGGCGGCGTTCGGGCACCGCGCCGTCGTCCTCGGCCGCGACACCGTCGGCCTGACGCGGGCCCTGGAGTCGCTCCGCCTCGGCGAGGCCACCCCCGCCACGGTCACCGGCACCGCGCTGCGCGGCGGCGACCCGGTCCTCGTCTTCCCCGGCCACGGCGACCCGTGGCCCGCCACGGCCGTCGAACTGCTGGACCGGTCGCCGGAGTTCGCCGCCGCGATCGCCGCCTGCGAGGCGGCCCTCGCACCCCACGTGGACTGGTCGCTCACCGCCGTGCTGCGCGGCGCCGACGGCGCCCCACCCGCGACGGACCCCCGGGTGACGCACCCCGTCCGGTGGGCCGTGGCGGTCTCGCTGGCCCGCTGGTGGCGCTCGCTGGGCGTCCGGCCCGCCGCCGTGCTCGGGCACGCCCACGGCGAGGTCGCGGCCGCCTGCGTGGCCGGCGCGCTGTCGCTGGAGGACGCGGCGAGGACGATCGCCCTCGGCAGCCGGGCCGACGCCGACCCGGACGCGCTGGCCGGGACCACCCTCGGGCCGGCCGAGGTGCCGCTGTACTCGGCGGCGACCGGCGGACGGGTCGACACCGACGGCCTCGACGCCGCCCGCTGGTACGGGGGGCTGGCCGACGGCGTCGACGTCGACCCGGTCGTGCGCGCCCTGCTCGACGAGGGCCACCAGGTCCTCGTCGAGGCCGCCACCGGGCCCGTGCTCGCCGCCCGGATGGGAGAGACCGCGCAGGCCGCCGACGCCGTCGTGGTGGCCGCCGCCGACACCGACGCCGGCGGTTGGCCCCGGATGCTGACCGTCCTCGCCGGGCTGCACGTGCACGGCGTGCCCGTGGACTGGACGGCCGTCCTGGGCGCCCGCACCGGCCCGCCGGTGGAGCTGCCGACGTACGCCTTCCAGCGCCAGCGGTACTGGCCGCAGGCGCAGGTCACGACCGGCCCCGCCCCCGCCGGCCAGGACGAGGCGGACCGGCACTTCTGGGAGGCCGTGGAACGCGCCGACCCACAGGCGTTGGCCGCCGCCATGCGGATCGACGAGACGGCGGCCCGGTCCCTCGACCCCGCGCTGCCGCTGCTCTCCTCGTGGCGCCGACGCCGCCGCGACGAGTCCACCGTGGACTCGTGGCGCTACCGGGTGAGCTGGAAGCCGGTGACCGTCGCGCCGGAGGCCACCCTGTCCGGCGCCTGGCTGCTGCTGGTGCCGGCGGACGGCGCCGCGCACCCCCTGGTCGACGGCGTCGCCCGGGCCCTCACCGAGGGCGGGGCCGAGGTGGTCCGGATCGACGTGCCGGAGACGGACCGGCAGGCGCTGGCCGAGCGGCTGGCGCGTACCGGCGCCGTCGCCGGCGTGCTCTCCCTGCTCGGCCTGGACGACGTCGCGCACCCGACCCACCCGGTGGTGCCGGCGGGCCTCGCCGGCACGTACGCCCTGGTCCAGGCCCTCGGCGACGCCGGTGTCACCGCCCCCCTGTGGTGCGCCACCACCGGCGCGGTCTCCACCGGCCGGGCCGACCCGCTCGACCGCCCCCGCCAGGCGATGCTCTGGGGCCTCGGCCGGGTGGTCGCCCTCGAACACCCGGACCGCTGGGGCGGCCTCGTCGACCTGCCCACCGAGCTGGACGCCCGGGACCGGGGCCGCCTCGTGGCGGTGCTGGCCGGCGTCGACGCCGAGGACCAGCTGGCGCTGCGCCCCTCCGGGGTGTTCGCCCGGCGACTGGTCCGGGCCCGCGCCGAGCGCACCGCGACAGGGGACTGGCGTCCCGCGAGCGGCGCCGTCCTGGTCACCGGCGGCCTCGGGTCGATCGGGGCCCAGGTGGCGCGCTGGCTGGCCCGCGAGGGCGTCGGCGAGCTGGTGCTGACCGGCCGCCAGGGCCCCGCCACGCCCGGCGCCGACGAACTGGCGGACGAACTGCGGGCCGCCGGCGCCACCGTCACCGTGGCCGCCTGCGACGTCGCCGACCCCGCCGCCGTGCGGGCCCTCGTCGAGCGGCTCGCCGGGCAGGGCACCCGCATCGGAGCCGTGTTCCACACCGCCGGCGTCGCCCACGCCGCACCGGTCGCGGCCACCGACGTGGCCGACCTCGCCGACGCCCTGCGGGCCAAGGTGGCCGGCGCGGTCAACCTCGACGAGGTGTGCGGCGACGAACTGTCGGCGTTCGTGCTCTTCTCCTCCGGCGCGGGCGTCTGGGGCGGCGGGCACCAGGGCGGCTACGCCGCGGCCAACGCCTTCCTCGACGCGCTCGCCGAGGACCGGCGCCGGCGCGGCCGGGCCGCCACCGCCATCGCCTGGGGCGCCTGGGACGGCGGCGGCATGGTCGACGCCGAGGGCGCCGCCGACCAGATGTTCCGCTCGGGCGTCCGGGCCATGCGCCCCGACCTCGCGGTCTCCGTCCTGGCCGAGGCGCTCGACCACGGCGACACCACGCTCACCGTGGCGGACATCGCCTGGGACCGGTTCCTCCAGACCTACACGCTGGCCCGCCCCCGGCCGCTGATCGCCGACGTCCCCGAGGTGGCCCGGCTGCTCGCCGCCGGGCAGCGCGACGGCGACACGCCCGACGCGGCCTCGCCGCTGCGCGGCCGGCTGGCCGGACTCGCCGCACCGGAACGGCGCCGCGTCCTGCTCGACCTCGTACGGGTCCACGCGGCGGCGGTGCTGCGCCTGTCCTCGCCGCAGGCGTTGGCGGCGGACCGGTCGTTCCGGGAGATCGGCTTCGACTCGCTCAGCGCCGTCGAGATGCGCAACCGGCTCGCCGAGGCGGTGGGGCTGAACCTGCCGGCGACCCTGGTCTTCGACCGCCCGACGCCCGACGCCCTCGCCGAGCACCTGGCGACCCGGCTCACCGGCGACGACACCCCGGCGGCCGAGCCCGTGCGGGCCGCCACCGCGCTGGACGAGCCGATCGCCATCGTCTCGATGAGCTGCCGCTACCCCGGCGGCGTCGCCGGCCCCGAGGACCTGTGGCGACTCGTCGCCGAGGGGCGCGACGGCATCGCGGAGTTCCCGGCCGACCGGGGCTGGGACCTGGCGGCGATCTACGACCCCGATCCCGACCGTCCCGGCACCTCGTACGTGCGGGAGGGCGGCTTCCTCACCGACGCCGCCGGCTTCGACGCCGCCCTGTTCGGCATCTCCCCGCGCGAGGCGATGGTGATGGACCCGCAGCAGCGGGTGCTGCTGGAGAGCGCCTGGGAGCTGTTCGAGCGGTCCGGCACCGCGCCGGCCGACATGCGGGAGACCAACACCGGCGTCTTCGTCGGCACCAACGGCCAGGACTACGCGACGCTGCTGATGGCCGCCCGGGTCGAGACCGAGGGCTACCAGGCCACCGGCAACGTCGCCGCCGTCATCAGCGGTCGGCTGGCGTACCACTTCGGGTTGCAGGGCCCGGCTGTCAGCGTCGACACCGCCTGCTCGTCGTCGCTGGTGGCGCTGCACCTGGCCTGCCAGTCCCTGCGGCAGGGCGAGTGCGATGTCGCCGTCGCCGGCGGCGTGACGGTGATGGCCACCCCCGGGCCGTTCCTGGAGTTCGCCCGGCAGCGGGGGCTGGCCCTCGACGGCCGGTGCAAGTCGTTCGCCGGGGCCGCCGACGGCACCGGCTGGGGCGAGGGCGTCGGCCTGGTGATGTTGCAGCGGCTCTCCGACGCCCAGCGCGACGGTAGGCGGATCCTCGCCGTCGTGCGCGGCTCGGCGATGAACCAGGACGGCGCCAGCAACGGGCTGACCGCCCCCAACGGGCCGGCCCAGGAGCGGGTGATCAGCCAGGCGCTGGCCAACGCGCGGCTGACCGCCGCCGACGTGGACGCCGTCGACGGGCACGGCACCGGCACCCGCCTCGGCGACCCCATCGAGGCGCAGGCGCTGCTGGCCACGTACGGGCGGGACCGGCCCGCCGACCGGCCGCTGCTGCTCGGCTCGGTCAAGTCGAACATCGGCCACACCCAGGCCGCCGCCGGCGTCTCCGGCGTGATCAAGATGGTGATGGCGCTCCAGCACGACCTGCTGCCGCCCACCCTGCACGTGGACGAGCCCTCGCCGCACGTGGACTGGTCGGCGGGCGCGGTCGCGCTGCTGACCGAGGCGCGGCCGTGGCCGGAGGCGGACCGGCCGCGCCGGGCCGGCGTGTCGTCGTTCGGGGTCAGCGGCACCAACGTGCACGTCATCCTCGAACAGGCGCCCGCCGCCGCGCCGGCCGACACCGGGACGCCCCGGCCGGCCGACGGACCGCCGGTGCTGCCCTGGGTCGTCTCGGCCGACACCGCCGGCAGCCTGCGGGCCCAGGCGGCCCGACTGGCCGACTGGCTGCCGGGCACCGCGACGCCCGCCGCCGACGTGGCCCGGGGACTGGCCACCGGACGCTCCCCGCTGCGGCACCGCGCGGTGCTGCTCGCCGCGGACGCCGACGCGGCCCTCGCCGGCCTGCGGGCACTCGCCGCCGGCGAGGAGCACCCGGGACTCACCCGGGGCGTCGCCGAGCCCGGCGGCGCGCTGGCGGCGCTCTTCTCCGGCCAGGGCGCCCAGCACGCCGGGATGGGCCGTCGCCTGTACGAGACGTTCCCGGTCTTCGCCGCGACGGTCGACGAGGCGTGCCAGCACCTGGACGCGTACCTGCCGCGGCCGCTGCGCACCGTGCTCTTCGCCGAGCCCGGCACCGCCGAGGCCGACCTGCTCGACCAGACGGCCTTCACCCAGGCCGGGCTCTTCGCCGTCGAGGTGGCGCTGTTCCGGCTGCTCGAACACTGGGGGATCCGGCCCGACTTCGTGGCCGGGCACTCCGTCGGGGAGATCAGCGCGGCCCACGTGGCCGGGGTGCTCGACCTGCCCGACGCCTGCGCGCTCGTCGGCAACCGGGGCCGGCTGATGCAGGCCCTGCCCGCCGGCGGCGGGATGCTCGCCGTCGCCGCGCCCGAGGTCGACGTGCTGCGGGCGCTGGACGGCACGTCGGGCCAGGTCGCCGTCGCCGCCGTGAACGGGCCGGCCGCCGTCGTCGTCGCCGGGGCGCAGGACGCGCTGACCGCTCTGGCCGACCACTTCGCCGGCCTCGGCGTGCGTACGAAGCGGCTGCGGGTCAGCCACGCCTTCCACAGCCCGCTGATGGAGCCGATGCTCGCCGACTTCGCGGCCGTGGCGGCGAGTCTGTCGTACGCCCCGCCGACGGTGCCGCTGGTGTCGAACCTGACCGGCGCGGTCATCGACGCCGAGCAGCTCTGCACCCCCGACTACTGGGTCCGGCACGTCCGGGAGGCGGTCCGCTTCGCCGACACCGTCACCCACCTGCACGCCCACGGGGTGACCCGGTTCCTGGAGATCGGGCCGGACACCGTGCTGACCGCCCTGACCGCCGACGCGCTGCCGGCGGACGCCCCGGTCGTGGTGACCGGCGTGCAGCGGCCCGGCCAGGACGAGGTGGCCACCCTGCTCGGCGCGGTGGCCCGACTGCACTGCCACGGCGTGGCCGTCCGCTGGTCGCGGCTGCTGCCCGGCGCCGGTCCCGTGGACCTGCCCACGTACGCGTTCGACCACCAGCGGTTCTGGCCGACCCTCGACGCGGCACCGGCGCACGCCTCCGCCGCCGCGCACGACGACGTCGACTCGGCGTTCTGGCGGGCCGTGGCGTCGGGCGACGGCGACGCGCTCGCCGGGCGGCTCGGCCTCGACGCGGACCGGCCGCTGCGCGAACTGCTGCCGGACCTGGACCGGTGGAGGCGCCAGCAGCAGGAGGACACCCTCGCCGGCGGCTGGCGCTACCGGGTCACCTGGCGTCCGCAGGCCCTCGCCCCGGGTGCCGTCGACGGCACGTGGACCCTGGTCCACAGCGGCACGGACCAGCCGGTCGTCGACCGGCTCGCCGAGCTCGTCACCGCCCGGGGCGGCACCGTGCGGCAGCTCGCCGTCGACCCGGCCACGACCGACCGCACGGCGCTCGCCGCGCAGCTGGCCGGCGCCGCGCCGACCCGGATCGTGTCGCTGCTCGCCCTCGACGAGCGACCGCAGCCCGACCACCCCGCCGTGCCGCTGGGCCTGACCGCGAACCTCGCCCTGGTGCAGGCGGTCACGGACGCCCTGCCCCCGGTGCCGCTGTGGCTGCTCACCCGGCAGGCCGTCGCCACCGCCGACGGGGACCCCGTCGTCCGCCCCGCCCAGGCCACCACCTGGGGTCTCGGCCTGGTGACCGCGCTGGAACACCCCCGGCACTGGGGTGGCCTGCTGGACCTGCCCGAGACCCTGACCCCGGCCGCCGCCGAGCACGTCCTGGCGGCGCTCACCGCCGCCGGGCACGAGGACCAGCTCGCGGTGCGCGACTCCGGCACGTACCTGCGCCGGCTGGCCCGCGCGCCCCGCGCCGAGGCGGCGGCCGACTGGCAGGCGCCGGGCACCGTCCTGGTCACCGGCGGCACCGGCGCGGTCGGCCGGTACGCCGCGGCCTGGCTCGCCCGGCACGGCGCGCGGCGACTGCTGCTGGTCAGCCGGCGCGGCGCGGCGGCCCCCGGCGCGGACGAGGCGGTGGCGGAACTGGCCGCGCTGGGCGCCGAGGCCCGGGTGCTGGCCTGCGACCTGGCCGACCGGGACGCGGTCGCCGAGCTGGTCCGTGGCCTGCGCGCCGACGGCGAGACCGTGCACGCGGTGGTGCACGCCGCCGGGGTGGGCCGGCTCAACCCGGTCGCCGCGGTGACCGGGGCGGAACTCGCCGACGTCGTCTCCGGCAAGATCGCCGGTGCCCGGCACCTGGACGAGTTCCTCGACCCGGAGTCGCTCGACCTGGTCGTGCACTTCTCCTCCATCGCCGCCGTCTGGGGCGTCGGCGACCACGGCGCGTACGCCGCCGGCAACGCCTTCCTGGACGCCTGGGCGCAGTCCCGGCCGGCCGGGGGTCCCCGGCACCTCTCGGTGAACTGGGGGCCGTGGGCCGGCGGCGGCATGGTGACCGACGCGCACGCGGCGGCCATGAGCCGGCGCGGGGTGTCCCTGCTGGACCGGGAACCGGCGATGGCCGCCCTGCGCGCCGGCCTCGGCGGCGACGACACCGCCCTCACCGTCGCCGACATCGACTGGGACCGCTTCGCGCCGGTGTTCGCCTCCGCCCGGCCCCGGCCGCTGATCAGCGAGATCGCCGAGGTGGCCGCCCAGGCCGCGGCGGCGCGGGCCGACGCCGAGGACGGCGACCAGGTCGCCGGCGAGCTGCGCAAGCGGCTCGGCGAGCTGTCGCAGGCCGAACAGGCGCGGCTGCTGGTGGACCTCATCCGCACCGCCGCCGGCGAGGTCATCGGCCACGACAGCCCGTACGCCGTCGAGGCCGGCCGGCCCTTCCGGGACCTCGGCTTCGACTCGCTCACCGCCGTGGAGCTGCGGGGCCGGCTGGCCCGCTCGACGGGGCTGAGCCTGCCCAGCTCGGTGGTGTTCGACTACCCGACGCCGCAGGCGCTGGCCGAGCACCTGCGGGCCGAACTGCTCAGCGAGGCCTCGGTGGAGGCCCTGCCGACGCTGGCGGAGCTGGACCAGTTGGAGAGCGCCCTCGCGCTGCGCGACCCGGACGACATCGGCCGGGTGCGGATCACGATGCGGCTGCACAGCCTGCTCGAACGGCTCGGCACCGCCGAGGAACGCCGGGAGGAGACCGCCGAGGTCGCCGACCGGCTGCGGGTGGCCAGCAACCAGGAGCTGTTCGACCTCATCGACCAGGACCTCGGGCTCTCCTGAGCCGCCCGGGGACCTGTGGTGTCACGAGAAAGCGAGATGTCATGGCGGACGAAGAGCGGCTGCGCGAATACCTGACGCGGGTCGTCGCCGAACTTCAGCAGACCCGCCAACGGCTGCGCGAGGTCACCGCCGAGGAGTCCGAGCCGGTGGCGATCGTGGCGATGAGCTGCCGCTACCCGGGCGGCATCAGCTCGCCCGAACAGCTGTGGGAGTTCGTCTCGTCCGGCGGGGACGCCATCGGCGACTTCCCCACCGACCGGGGCTGGGACCTGGAGCGGCTCTACCACGCCGACCCGGACAACGCCGGCACCTCGTACACCACCTCCGGCGGGTTCCTGCACGACGCGGGGCGCTTCGACGCCGCCCTGTTCGGCATCTCGCCGCGCGAGGCGGTCGCCATGGACCCGCAGCAGCGGCTGCTGCTGGAGACCACCTGGGAGCTGTTCGAGCGGGCCGGCATCGCCCCGCTGTCGCTGCGCGGCAGCCGCTCCGGCGTCTTCGTCGGCACCTCCGGGCAGGACTACGCCGCCGTGCTGCACCGGGCCCCCGGCGTCGAGGGCTACGTGCTGACCGGCACCGCCGCCAGCGTGGTCTCCGGCCGGCTGGCGTACACGTTCGGCCTCGAAGGCCCGTCGGTCACCGTGGACACCGCCTGCTCGTCGGCGTCGGTCGCCATCCACCTCGCCTGCCAGGCGCTGCGCCAACGCGAGTGCGGCCTCGCCCTGGCCGGCGGCGCGACCGTGCTGGCCACCCCCGGCCCGTTCGTCGAGTTCTCCCGGCAGCGCGGCCTCGCCGCCGACGGCCGGTGCAAGTCCTTCGCCGCGTCCGCCGACGGCACCGGCTGGTCCGAGGGCGTCGGCATGCTGCTGCTGGAACGGCTCAGCGACGCCCGCCGCAACGGCCACCCGGTGCTCGGCATCATCCGCAGCTCGGCGGTCAACTCCGACGGCGCGTCCAACGGCCTGACCGCCCCCAACGGCCCGTCCCAGCAGCGGGTCATCCGGCAGGCCCTGGCCGGCGCGAAGCTCACCCCCGACCTGGTCGACGTGGTCGAGGCGCACGGCACCGGCACCACCCTCGGCGACCCGATCGAGGCCCAGGCCCTGCTCGCCACGTACGGCCGGGAGCGCGGCGACGCCGCGCCGCTGCTGCTCGGCTCCATCAAGTCCAACATCGGCCACACCCAGGCCGCCGCCGGCATCGCCGGAGTCATCAAGATGGTGGAGGCGATGCGGCACGGCGTCGTGCCGGCCACCCTGCACGTCGACGAGCCCACCCCGCACGTGGACTGGGCCACCGGCGCGGTCACCCTGGTCACCGAGGCCACGCCGTGGCCGGCCGTGGACCGGCCGCGCCGCGCCGCCGTCTCCTCCTTCGGCATGAGCGGCACCAACACCCACCTCATCCTCGAACAGCCCGAGCCGGCCCGCGCCGAGACCGACCAGCCGGAGCCGCCCGCGCCCGCGCCGGTGCTGCTCACCGGCCGCACCCGCGCCGCGCTGCGCCACCAGGCCGAGCGCTGGTCGCGGTACGTCGCCGACGACCCGGACGTGCGCCCGGCCGACGTCGCCTGGACCTCGGTGGTCTCCCGCTCGCCCCTGGAACACCGGGCGGTCGTCCTCGCCGACGACCGCGAGGGCCTGCTCGCCGCCCTGCACGCCCTCGCCGACGACCGGCCCGCCCCCGGCCTGGTCACCGGTGCCGCCGCCGAACGCGGCGGGGTCGCGTTCCTCTTCTCCGGCCAGGGCGCGCAGCGCGCCGGCGCCGGCCGGGAGCTGTACGGGACGTACCCTGTGTTCGCCGAGGCCCTCGACGAGGTCTGCGCCCACCTCGACCACCGGCTGCCCCGGCCGCTGAAGCCGCTGCTGCACGCCGAACCCGGCACCGACGAGGCGGCGCTGCTCGACCAGACCGTCTTCACCCAGGCCGCGCTCTTCGCCGTGGAGGTGGCGCTGCACCGGCTGCTCGGCTCCTGGGGGCTGGCCCCGGACATGGTCGCCGGGCACTCCGTCGGCGAGCTGACCGCCGCCCACGTCGCCGGCGTGCTCACCCTCGACGACGCCTGCGCCCTCGTCGCCGCCCGGGGCCGGCTCATGCAGGCCCTGCCCGCCGGCGGCGCGATGCTCGCCGTCGCCGCCGACGAGGCCCGGGTCGCCGAGTCGATCGCCGCGCTGACCGACCGGGTCGCCGTCGCGGCCGTCAACGCCCCCGGCGCCGTCGTCATCTCCGGCGACGGCGCGGCCATCGACGAGCTGGCCGACCTCTGGACCGGCCGGGGGGTGAAGGTGCGGCGGCTGCGGGTCAGCCACGCCTTCCACAGCCCGCTGATGGAGCCGATGCTCGCCGAGTTCGCCGCCGTCGCCGCCGGCCTCGACCTGCGCGCCCCCACCCTGCCGGTGGTGTCCAACCTGACCGGCGAGCTGGCCGACCCGGCGCAGCTCACCGACCCGAACTACTGGGTGCGCCACGTCCGGGAGGCGGTCCGCTTCGCCGACGGCGTACGCACCCTGCGCGCCCACGGCGTCGGCACCTTCGTGGAGGTCGGCCCCGACGCCGTCCTCACCGCCGGCATCCAGGAGACCCTCGCCGAGGCCGGCGACGCCGCCCCCGCCGTGGTGGTGCCGGTGCTGCGGCGGGACCGCCCGGACCGTCGCGCCCTGCTCGCCGCCCTCGCCCAGCTCCACGTCGCCGGCACCCCGGTGCGCTGGGCGGACCTCCTCGCCGACCGGCCCGGCCGGCTCGTCGGCCTGCCCACCTACCCGTTCGAGCGGCAGCACTACTGGGTGCCGGCCGAGGCGTCCGCCGACGACACCACGACGGGCGGGGCCGGCGCGCTCGACCGGCGGTTCTGGGCGGCCGTCGAACGCGCCGACCTCGACGCGTTGCGCGACACCCTCGCCGTCACCGACACCGCCGCCGCCGAGTCGCTGCGTACCCTGTTGCCCGTCCTCGCCGACTGGCGGCGGCAGCGGCAGGAACACTCGGTGCTCGACGGCTGGCGGTACCGGGCCGACTGGCAGGTGACCGGAGAACCCGCCCCCGCCCGGCTGGCCGGCACCTGGCTGCTGGCGCTGCCCGCCGGCGGCGCCGACGACCCGGCAGTGCAGACCGTCCGGGCCGCGCTGACCGGCGCCGGTGCCGACGTGCTGCCGCTGACCGTGGAGCCGGACGCCGACCGGGCCGGCCTCGCGGCGTCCCTCGCCGGCACCGACCCCGCCGGCGTCGTCTCCCTGCTCGCCGCCGAGCCGCCCGCCGCCGACAGCACCGTCCTGCCCGGCCTGGCCGCCACCCTCGCGCTCGTGCAGGCGCTCGGCGACGCCGGCCTGGCCGCGCCGCTGTGGCTGGTCACCCGGGGCGCGGTCGCCGCCGCCTCGTACGACCGGCTCACCGACCCGGCGCAGGCCGCCATCTGGGGCCTCGGCCGGGTGGTCGGCGTCGAGGCCCCGCACCGCTGGGGCGGCCTGGTCGACCTGCCGCCGGAGCCCGACGACCGGGCCGCCACCCGGCTCGCCGCGATCCTCACCGGATCGACCGGCGAGGACCAGCTCGCGGTACGCGGCCCCGGCGTCTTCGCCCGCCGCCTCGTGCGCGCCGCCCTCGGCGACCGCCCGCCGGCGCGCCGGTTCACGCCCACCGGCACCGCCCTGATCACCGGCGGCACCGGCGGACTCGGCGCCCGCGCCGCCCGCTGGCTCGCCGCCGCCGGAGCCGAGCACGTCGTGCTGGTCAGCCGGCGCGGACCCGACGCCCCCGGCGCCGCCGAGCTGGAGGCCGAGCTGACCGGCCTCGGGGCCCGGGTCACCGTCGCCGCCTGCGACATCGCCGACCGGGCCGCCCTCGCCGACCTGCTCGACCGGGTCGAGGCCGACGGCCCGCCCGTGCGCACCGTCCTGCACGCCGCTGGCATCGCGCAGGCCACCCCGCTGGCGGAGGTCACCCCCGCCGAGCTGGCCGAGGTGACCGTCGGCAAGACCGCCGGCGCCGCCCACCTCGCCGACCTCCTCGCCGACCGGGAACTGGACGCCTTCGTCGTCTACTCGTCCATCGCCGCCACCTGGGGTAGCGGCGGGCAGGCCGGGTACGCGGCCGGCAACGCCTACCTCGACGCGCTGGTGCAGCGGCGGCGGGCCGAGGGCCGGGCCGGCACCGCCATCGCCTGGGGACCGTGGTCCGACGGCGGCATGCACGCGGCGGACGCCGAGCGCAACCTGCGCCGCCGGGGCCTGCCCGCCATGGACCCGACCGTCGCCATGGGCGCGTTGCAGCAGGCCCTCGACCACGACGACGTCACCGTGACGGTGGCCGACGTGGACTGGGCCCGGTTCGCCCCCGCGTACGCCTCCGCCCGCCGCCGGCCACTGCTGGAGGGCGTACCGGAGGCGCGGGCCGCCCTCGACGGCGGCGTCGCGGTCGACGACGGCGACGAGGGCCCGGCGGCGACCCTGCGCCGGCGGCTCGCCGGGCTGGCCCCGGCCCGCCGCGAGGAGGCCGTCGCCGACCTGGTCCGGGAACTCGCCGCCGACGTGCTCGGCCACGACGGCGGGGCCGCGGCCATCCCGGCGACCACCGCGTTCCGGGACCTCGGCTTCGACTCGCTGACCGCGGTGGAGCTGCGCAACCGGCTCGTCGCCGCCACCGGGCAGGCGCTGCCCACCACCCTGGTCTTCGACCACCCGACCCCGGTCGTGCTGGCCCGGCTCCTGCTCACCGGCCTCTTCGGCGCCGACGCCGACGCCGGGCCGGCCCCCGTCGCCGCCCCGGCCGCCGTCGACGACGACGAACCGGTGGCCATCGTCGCCATGGCCTGCCGCTACCCCGGGGGCGTCGACGACCCCGAGCGGCTGTGGCGCCTCGTCGCGGACGGCGTGGACGCCATCGGCGACTTCCCGACCGACCGGGGCTGGGACCTCGACCGGCTCTACGACCCCGACCCGGCCAACCCCGGCACCACCTACACCGACAAGGGCGGCTTCCTCGACGGTGCGGCGGAGTTCGATCCGGGCTTCTTCGGGATCTCGCCGCGCGAGGCGGCGGCGATGGACCCGCAGCAGCGGTTGCTGCTGGAGGTCTCGTGGGAGGCGGTCGAGCGGGCAGGGGTTGAGCCTGGGGTCCTACGGGGTTCGCGAACAGGGGTGTTCGTGGGCACGAATGGTCAGGACTATGGGGCCCTGCTCATGGCTGCGGGGGAGCAGGCCGAAGGGTTCGGGGCCACAGGCAACGCCGCGAGTGTGGTGTCGGGTCGGGTGGCGTACGCGTTGGGGTTGGAGGGGCCGGCGGTGTCGGTGGACACGGCGTGTTCGTCGTCGTTGGTGGCGTTGCACCTGGCGGTGCAGGCGCTGCGGCGCGGCGAGTGCGACATGGCCCTCGCCGGCGGCGTCACGGTCATGGCCACCCCCGGCACCTTCTTCGAGTTCTCGCGGCAGCGTGGGCTGGCCGCCGACGGCCGGTGCAAGGCGTTCGCGGCGGCTGCGGACGGCACGGGCTGGGGCGAGGGCGTCGGCATGCTGCTGGTCGAGCGGCTGTCGGACGCCCGGCGCAACGGCCACCGCGTCCTGGCGATCGTGCGGGGCAGCGCCGTCAACCAGGACGGTGCCTCCAACGGGTTGACGGCGCCGAACGGCCCGTCGCAGCAGCGGGTGATCCGCCAGGCCCTCGCGGGTGCCGGGCTGGGCACCGCCGACGTGGACGTGGTCGAGGCGCACGGTACGGGCACGACGCTGGGCGACCCGATCGAGGCGCAGGCGCTGCTGGCCACGTACGGGCAGGGCCGCGAGGGGCACGAGCCGCTGCTGCTCGGCTCGATCAAGTCGAACCTCGGGCACACCCAGGCCGCCTCGGGCGTGGCGGGTGTGATCAAGATGGTGCTGGCGATGCGGGAGGGCGTGGTCCCCGCGACGCTGCACGTGGACGAGCCGTCCCCGCACATCGACTGGTCCGCCGGGGCCGTCGAATTGGCGATCGAGTCGCGGCCGTGGCCGGCGGTGGACCGGGCGCGTCGGGCGGCGGTGTCGTCGTTCGGCATGTCCGGCACCAACGCCCACGTGATCATCGAGCAGGCCGACGAGCCGGAGGCCGTCGTCCCCGCCGTGGCCGGCCCCGGACTGGTGGCGTCGGGCGTCGTGGTGTGGCCGGTGTCGGCGCGGTCGAAGGCAGCCCTGGCGGGCCAGGCGGCCCGGCTGGCGCAGTACGTGCGCGAGCGCGCCGAGGTCGATCCGCCGGCGGTGGGCTGGTCCCTGGCGACGACCCGGTCGGTGTTCGACCAGCGGGCCGCCGTGGTCGGTGCCACCTCCGCGGAGCTGCTGGCGGGGCTGGACGCCCTCGCGTCCGGGACGCCGGCCGGCACCGTCGTCACGGCGACGGCGTCCGGCCACGGCGCGGGCCCGGTGTTCGTGTTCCCGGGTCAGGGTGCGCAGTCGGCGCGGATGGCGGCCGGCCTCGTCGGTCGTACGCCGGTGTTCGACGCGCGGCTTGCGGAGTGCCAGCGGGCCCTCGCCCCGTACCTGGACGTGGACCTCGTGTCGGTGTTGACCGGCGACGACGAGTCGTGGTTGGCGCGGGTCGAGGTCGTGCAGCCGGTGCTGTGGGCCGTCGGCATGGCCCTGGCAGCGGTGTGGCAGCACGCCGGGGTGACCCCGGCTGCGGTGGTCGGCCACTCGCAGGGCGAGATCGGTGCGGCGTGCGTGGCCGGGATCCTGTCCCTGGAGGACGCGGCGAAGGCCGTGGCGCTGCGCTCGCGGGCGCTGACGGTGCTGCGGGGCACCGGCACGATGGCGTCGGTGGACCTGTCCGCCGACGCGGTGGCCGAGCGGCTCGGGGAGTTCCCCGGCGTGGGTGTGGCGGCGGTGAACGGCCCGTCCACGGTGGTGGTGTCGGGTCCGCCGCAGGCGGTTGCCGACCTGGTCGAGGCGTGCCAGGCCGACGGGGTGCGCGCCCGGTTGATCCCCGTGGACTACGCGTCGCACTCGGCCGCCGTGCAGGAGGTCGCCGAGCAGTTGCGTGCCGACCTGGCCGACGTGACCCCGCAGCAGGGCCACGTCCGGCTCGTCTCCACGCTCACCGGGGACTGGGTGGACCCGTCCTCGATGACGGCCGGCTACTGGTACGACAACCTGCGGCAGACCGTCCAGTTCGAGGCCGCCGTGCGGGTGGCTGTCGAGGCGGGTCACACCACGTTCGTCGAGATCTCCCCGCACCCGGTGCTGACGATGCCGGTCACGGCGATCCTGGATGACGCGGGCGCGAGCGGGCACACGCTGGGCAGCCTGCGGCGCGGTGACGACGACGCGACGCGGCTGCTGACGAACCTCGCCACCGCGCACACGATCGGCCTGCCCGTCGACCTGACGGCCGTGCTGGCCCGCACCGACGCCCTCGCGCTGCCCACGTACGCCTTCGCGCACGGACGCTTCTGGCTGGACGCCCCCGCGCACCGGGTGCGCGACGTCGGCTCCGCCGGCCTCCAGGACACCGACCACCCGCTGCTCAGCGCGGCCGTACCCGTCGCCGACGACCAGACGGTGGTGCTGACCGGGCGGCTGTCGGTGCGTACCCACCCGTGGCTCGCCGACCACGCCGTCGGCGGGGCGGTGATCGTCCCCGGCACGGGGCTGGTCGACATGGTGGTCCGGGCCGGCGACGAGGTCGACGCCGGCCAGGTCGGCGACCTGACGCTGATCAACCCGCTGGTGCTCCCGCCGGCCGGCGCGGTCCAGGTGCAGGTACGCGTGGGCCCGCCCGGCGACGCCGGCGAGCGGAGCGTCACCGTGCACTCCCGCCCCGAGGAGGACGCCGACGCCGAGTGGACCCGGCACGCCGAGGGCCTGCTGCTGCCGCACCTGCCCGCCCCGACCGCCGTACCGGGGCAGTGGCCGCCGGCCGACGCCGTCGAGGTCGACGCCGACCTGGACGCCTGGTACGCGCAGATGGCCGAGGGCGGCCTCGGCTACGGCCCCGCCTTCCGTGGCCTGCGCCGGGTGTGGCGCGGCGACGGCGAGGTCTACGCCGAGGTGGCCCTGCCCGAGGAGGCGACCGCCGACGCGTCCCGCTTCGGTCTGCACCCGGCCCTGTTCGACGCGGCCCTCCAGGCCAGCGGGATCACCGCCCTGCTCGGCGACGCGGCGGACACCTCCGGGGCGGGCTGGATGCCGTTCGCCTTCCGCTCGGTCGCCCTGCACGCCCACGGCGCCACCCGGCTGCGGGCGCGGCTGCGGTCGCTCGGCCCGGACACCGTCGCGGTCACCCTCGCCGACACCGCCGGCCAGCCGGTGGCCACCGTCGAGTCGCTGACGTTCCGCCCGGTCGCCGCGGGCCGGGCCGACGAGGCCGCCGCCCTGCGCCGCACGTCGGTGTTCCACCTGGACTGGACGCCGCTGCCGGGCACCGACGCGGCGGCCGGGGAGGCCCGCTGGGCGCTGCTCGGCGACGACACCCTCGGCCTCGCCGGGGCGCTCGCCGCCGCCGGGCACCCGGTGCGGGCGCACGCCGACCTGGCAACGCTGGTCGCGGCGGTCGAGGAGTCCGGGGACGTACCCGATGTGGTGCTGGACCTGCGCTCCGGCGCGGAGACGGACCCGCAGCGGGCCGGCGCGGCCGCCCACGACGCGGCCCGCGACGCGCTCGCGCTGGTGCAGCAGTGGTTGGGCGAGCCCCGGCTGGAGCGGTCCCGGCTGGTGCTGCACACCCGGGGCGCGGTCGGCGCGGCCCCGGGCGAGGCCTCGCGCGACCTGGCCCGGGCGAGCCTGTGGGGGCTGGTGCGCTCCGCGCAGTCCGAGCACCCCGGCCGGTTCACGCTGCTCGACACCGACGACGCCGCCGCCTCCCTGGCGGCCGTCCCGGCGGCCGTCGCCTCCGGCGAGCCGCAGCTCGCGCTGCGCGACGGCGTGTCGCTGGTGCCCCGGCTGGCCCGGGCCCGCGACGCCGGGGTGCTGCCGCTGCCCGCCGACGAGGTGCCGTGGCGCCTCGACGTCACCGAGAAGGGCACGCTGGAGAACCTGGCCCTGCTGCCCGCCCCCGAGGTTTCCGGGGAGCTGCCGGCGGGCCACGTCCTGGTGGGGATGCGCGCCTCCGGGCTGAACTTCCGCGACGTGGTGCTGGCCCTCGGCATGGTCCCCGACCAGGAGGTGCTGGGCAACGAGGGCGCCGGTGTGGTGCTCGGCGTGGGGCCGGGGGTCACCGACCTCGCCCCCGGCGACCGGGTGATGGGCATCTTCTCCGGCTCGTTCTCCTCGGCGGCGGTCACCGACCGCCGGCTGCTCACCCGCATCCCCGACGGCTGGTCCTACACCGACGCCGCCGCCGTGCCCGTGGTCTTCCTGACCGCCTGGTACGGCCTGGTGGAGCTGGCCCGGCTGCGCGCCGGGGAGTCCGTGCTCGTCCACGCGGCGGCCGGCGGCGTCGGCATGGCCGCCGTGCAGATCGCCCGCCACCTCGGCGCGGAGGTCTACGGCACGGCCAGCCCCGGCAAGTGGCCGGCGCTGCGCGCCACCGGCTTCGACGACGCGCACCTCGCCTCCTCCCGCAGCCTCGACTTCGCCGACGAGTTCGCCCACCGCACCGGCGGGCGGGGCGTCGACGTGGTGCTCAACGCGCTCAGCGGCGAGTACGTCGACGCGTCGCTGCGGCTGCTCGCCGACGGCGGCCGGTTCGTCGAGATGGGCAAGACCGACAAGCGGGACCCGCAGCGGGTCGCCGCCGACCACCCGGGGGTCAGCTACCAGGTCTTCGACCTCATCGAGGCCGGCCCGGCGAAGATCGGCGCGATGCTGGCCGAGCTGATGGCGCTCTTCGCCGCCGGTGCGCTGCGGCCCCTGCCCCGGCGCACCTGGGACGTCCGGCGCGCCCCCGAGGCGTTCCGCTTCCTCAGCCAGGCCCGGCACGTCGGCAAGCTCGCCCTGAGCGTCCCGCAGGCGCCGCGGCTCGACGGCACGGTCCTGGTCTCCGGGGCGACCGGCACCCTCGGCGCGCTGCTCTGCCGGCACCTGGTCACCGCGCACGACGCCCGGCAGTTGCTGCTGGTCAGCCGACGCGGCCCGGACGCCGAGGGCGCCGACGAACTGCTCGCCGACCTCAAGGCGCTCGGCGCGGACGTGTCGATCGTCGCCGCCGACCTGGCCGACCCGGACGCCGTGGCGGACGTGCTCTCCATGGTGGACCGGCGGCACCCGCTGCGCGCCGTCGTGCACGCCGCCGGCGTCCTCGACGACGCCACCGTCGAGTCGCTCACCCCGGACCGCCTCGACGCGGTGCTGCGGCCCAAGGTCGACGTGGCCTGGAACCTGCACCGGGCGACCCTCGGCCACGAGCTGAGCGCGTTCGTGCTCTTCTCCGCCGCCGCCGGCGTGTTCGGCGGCCCCGGCCAGGGCAACTACGCCGCCGGCAACGCGTTCCTCGACGCCCTCGCCGAGCACCGGCGGGCCCTCGGCCTGCCGGCGGTCGCGCTGGCCTGGGGCCGCTGGGCGCAGGCCAGCGGCATGACCGGGCACCTCGACTCGGCCGACATCCGCCGGCTCGACCGGGGCGGCATGGCGGCGCTCTCCAACGAGGAGGGCCTCGCCCTGTTCGACGCGGCCTGGCGCTCCGAGCGGGCGACGCTGATGCCCGCCAAGATCATCACCGGGGTGGCCGCGCCCGGTGCGCCCGTGCATCCGCTGCTGGCGAACCTGGTGCGCGCCGCCGGCCGCCGGGCCGCGGCCGGCGAGGCCGCCGACGGGCAGGCGTACGCGGAGACGCTGCGCGCCCTGCCCGCCGACAAGCGGGTACGCGCCCTGCGCGACCTGGTGCTGGCGCACGTGGCGGTCGTCCTCGGCCACGGCGACCCGGCCGGCATCGAACCGACCCGGGCGTTCCGGGAACTCGGCTTCGATTCGCTCACCGCCGTCGAGCTGCGCAACCGGCTCGGCGCGGCCACCGGGCTGCGGCTGCCGGCGACGCTGGTCTTCGACAACCCGACGCCCGAGGCACTCGCCACCCACCTGGCCGGTCAGTTCGCCCCGGCGACCCCGGCGGGCGAGGCGTCGACGGCCGGCCGGGAACTGGACCGGCTGGAGGCGGCGCTCGTCGGGCTCGACCCCACCGACGACGAGTTCCGCAAGATCACCGACCGGCTGCACGGCCTGCTGGGCCGGCTGACCGAACGGCAGGCGGACGCGGACGGTGACGACGACCTGGAGTCGGCCACCGCCGAGAACATCTTCGACCTGATCGACCGCGAGCTGGAGACGTCGTGACCACCAGCCGCAACGACATCAGCCGCAACGACATCGGCATGCCGAGTGAGGTAGGTCCACGGTGAGCAACGAGGACGAGAAGTACGTCGAGTACCTGAAGCGTACGACCTCGGAGCTGCGGCGTACCCGGCGGCGGCTGCGCGAGCTGGAGACCCGGGACTCCGAGCCCATCGCCATCGTCGCGATGAGCTGCCGCTACCCGGGCGGGGTCGACAGTCCCGAGGCGCTGTGGCAGCTCGTGCACGACGGCGGCGACGGGATCGGGCCGTTCCCCGCCGACCGGGGCTGGGACCTGGAGAACCTCTTCCACCCCGACCCCGACCACCCGGGCACCAGCTACGTGCGCGAGGGCGGCTTCGTCTACTCCGCCGCCGACTTCGACGCCGACCTGTTCGGCATCTCGCCCCGCGAGGCCGTCGCCATGGACCCGCAGCAGCGGCTGCTGCTGGAGACCTCCTGGGAGGCGTTCGAGCGGGCCGGGCTGCCACTGCCGGCGGTACGGGGCAGCCGTACCGGCGTCTTCGTCGGGGCGTCCTCGCACGGCTACGACGGCATGATGGCGCAGGCCGAGAACGGCGAGGGGCACCTGCTCACCGGCAACGCCACGAGCGTCATCTCCGGCCGCGTCGCGTACACCCTCGGGCTGGAGGGGCCGGCGGTCACCGTCGACACCGCCTGCTCGTCCTCGCTGGTCGCCGTGCACCTGGCCGCCCAGGCACTGCGCAACGGCGACTGCGAGCTGGCCCTGGCCGGCGGCGTGACGGTGATGCCCACCCCGGCGGTCTTCGTCGGCTTCAGCCGGCAGCGCGGCCTCGCCGCCGACGGCCGGTGCAAGGCGTTCGCCGCCGGCGCGGACGGCACCTCGTGGTCCGAGGGCATCGGCATGCTGCTGCTCACCCGGCTCTCCGACGCGCAGCGGCACGGCTACCCGGTGCTGGCCGTGGTGCGGGGCAGCGCGGTCAACCAGGACGGCGCGTCCAACGGGCTCAGCGCCCCGCACGGCCCGTCCCAGGTCCGCGTGATCCGCCAGGCCCTCGCCAACGCCCGGCTCACGCCCGAGCAGGTGGACGTGGTCGAGGCGCACGGCACCGGCACCCGGCTCGGCGACCCGATCGAGGCGCAGGCCCTGCTCACCACGTACGGGCAGGACCGCGACGAGGCCGCGCCGCTGCTGCTCGGGTCGGTCAAGTCGAACATCGGGCACACCCAGGCCGCCGCCGGTGTCGCCGGTGTCATCAAGATGGTGATGGCGATGCGGCACGGCGTCGTGCCGCCGACCCTGCACGTCGACGAGCCGTCCCCGCACATCGACTGGACCGCCGGGGCGGTCACCCTCGCCACCGCCGCCACGCCGTGGCCGGCCGTGGACCGGCCGCGCCGGGCCGCCGTGTCGTCGTTCGGGGTCTCCGGCACCAACGCGCACACCATCATCGAGCAGGCCCCGGCTCCCGCTGAGGTCGAGGCCGAGACCGAGGCCGAGCCGACCGCGCCGGCGGCCCGCACCGTGGCCCCCGTGCTGCTCTCCGCCCGCTCCGACGCCGCGCTCGCCGCGCAGGCCGGCCGCTGGGCCGCCCGCCTCGCCGCCGACGACACCCTGCGCCCACTCGACGTGGCCTTCTCGTCGGTCACCTCCCGCTCCACCCTGGACCGGCGCGCCGTCGTCTCGGCGACCGGCCGCGACGACCTGCTCGCGGGGCTGCGCGCCCTCGCCGCCGGGGAACCGGCCGGCACCGTCGTGCTCGGCGCCGGGTCGCCGCGCGGCCAGCTCGCGGTGCTCTTCTCCGGCCAGGGCGCGCAGCGCGCCGGCATGGGCCGGGAGCTGTACGCCGAGTTCCCCGTCTTCGCCGCCGCCCTCGACGAGGTGTGCGGGTACCTGGACCGGGCCCTGCCGCGCCCCCTGCGCGAGGTGCTCTTCGCCGCCGAGGGCTCGGCCGACGCCGAACTGCTGGACCGGACGGTGTTCACGCAGGCCGGCCTGTTCGCCGTCGAGGTGGCGCTGTTCCGCCTCGTCGAGTCGTTCGGCATCGCCCCCGACCTGGTCGCCGGCCACTCGATCGGCGAGGTCACGGCCGCGCACGTGGCCGGGGTGCTGTCGCTGGAGCACGCGTGCGCGCTGGTGGCGGCGCGGGGCCGGTTGATGGAGGCGCTGCCCACCGGCGGTGGGATGCTGGCCGTCGCGGCCACCGAGGTCGACGTCCTCGCCACGCTGGACGGCCTGGCCGACGTGGGGATCGCGGCGGTCAACGGGCCGACGTCGGTCGTGGTCTCCGGTGCCGTCGAGGCCTTGGACGAGGTGGAGCGGGTCTGGCGGGAGCGGGGCGTACGCACGCGCCGGCTCACGGTCAGCCACGCGTTCCACAGCCCGCTGATGGAGCCGATGCTCGCCAGGTTCCGCGCGGTGCTCGACAAGCTCACCTTCGCCGCGCCGGCGCTGCCGGTCGTGTCGAACGTGACCGGCGGGCTCGCCGACGCCGACGAGATCCGCACCGCCGACTACTGGGTGCGCCACGTGCGGGAGGCCGTCCGCTTCGCCGACGGGGTCGCCGCGCTGCGCGCCGCCGGGGCGGACACGTTCCTGGAGATCGGGCCGCGCAGCGTACTGACCGCGATGGTCGGCGACGCCCTGCCGGACGGGGACGGCGTGCTCGCCGTGCCGGCGCAGCGCGGGGACCGGCCCGAGGCGCACGGGCTGCTGGCCGGGCTTGCCGAGCTGCACGCGCGCGGGGTGGCCGTGGACTGGCAGCCGTGGTTCGCCGACACCGGCGCCCGGCGGGTGGACCTGCCCACGTACGCGTTCCAGCACCAGCGCTACTGGCCCGAGATCGGCGGCACCGCCGCAGCGGCCGCGCCGACCGACACGGCCGAGGGGGACTTCTGGGCGGCCGTGGAGCGCGGCGACCTGACCGGGGTCGCCGCCCACCTGGCCGTGCAGGACGACCCCGCGGCGGTCGAGGCCCTCGCCCCGGCCGTACCCGTGCTGTCGTCGTGGCGACGGGCCCGGCAGCGCGACGCCGTGGTGGACGGCTGGACGTACCGGGTCGAGTGGGAGCCCGTCCGCCCCGCCGCCGCGCCGGCGCTGACCGGCCGCTGGCTGGTCGTCACCGCCGACGCCGACGACGCCGGGGTGGCCGGCACGCTGACCGGCGCCGGCGCCCACGTCGACACCCTCACCGTCGCCCCGGGCGTCGACCGCGCCGAGCTGACCGGCCTGCTGCGCGGCCACGGCGACCAGGGCTGGGCCGGCGTGCTCTGCGTGCTGCCCGCGGCCGACCGGGCGCTGCCGGACGCCCCGGCCGTCTCCGTCGGCGCCGCGCTGCTGCTCACCCTCACCCAGGCGCTCGCCGACGCCGGCCTGCCCGGCCGGCTCTGGTGCCTCACCCGGGGCGCCGTCCGCGTCGGCGGCGACACCTCCGCCGACCCGTGGCCCGCCCTGGCCTGGGGCCTGGGCCGGGTCGTCGCCCTCGAACAGCCGGACCGCTGGGGCGGCCTGGTCGACCTGCCCGCCCGCGCCGACCGGACCGCCGCCGACGCGCTGCTCGCCGTCCTCGCCGACGCCGGCCACGACCAGGTGGCGATCCGCCCGCAGGGCATCCTCGGCCGGCGGCTGGTGCCGGCCGCGCCGCCCGCCGGGTCGGGTTGGCGGCCCGCCGGGACGGTGCTGGTGACCGGCGGTACGGGTGCCCTCGGTCGGCACGTGGCCCGCTGGTTGCTGGCCAACGGGGCGGCCGAGGTGGTCCTCGCCTCGCGGCGGGGTCCGGCCGCGCCGGGCGCGGCCGAGCTGGTCGACGCGCTGGGCGCGGTGCGGGTCGTGGCGTGCGACGTCACCGACCGGGCTGCGGTCGACGCCCTCGTGGCGGACCTGCCCGGGCTGACCGCCGTCGTGCACACCGCCGGCGTGGTCGACGACGGCGTCCTCGACGGGCTCGACCTGACCCGGATGCAGGCCGTCCTCGACGGCAAGGTCCGCGCCGCCCGGGTGCTGCACGAGGCCACCGCCGACCGGAACCTCGACGCGTTCGTGCTCTTCTCCTCCCTCGCCGGGGTCATCGGCAGCGCCGGACAGGGCAACTACGCGGCGGCCAACGCCTACCTCGACGCGTTCGCGGCCTGGCGACGCGAGCAGGGCCTGCCTGCCACCGCCATCGCCTGGGGTGCCTGGGCCGAGGACGGCATGGCCGCCGCCCTGACCGCCCGGCTCGCCCGGGGCGGGGTCGACGCGCTCCCCGCCGCCGAGGCCGTCACCGCCCTCGGCCGGCTGGTCAACACCGCCGAGCCGGCCGTCACCGTCGCCGACGTCGACTGGGGACGCCTCGCCGCCTCCTGGGGCCGCCCGACGCCACTGATCGCCGCCCTGCCCGGCGTGCCCGCCGTGCCCACCGGCCCCGCCCGCGCCGTGGTGGTCGGCCGGTCCCTGCCGCAGCTCGCCGACCTCGTACGCACCCAGGCCGCCGTCGTGCTCGGCTACCCGGCCGGCCAGCCGCTGCCCGAGCGCACCTTCCGCGACCTCGGCTTCGACTCGCTCACCGCCGTCGAGCTGCGCAACCGGCTCACCGCCGAGACCGGCATGACCCTGCCCGCCACGTTGGTCTTCGACCACCCCACGGTCGCCGAACTCGCCGCGCACCTGCACGGCCTCACCGCCGGGCACACCACCGGCGAGGTGGTCGCCGACGGCACCGGCCGCGACCGCGAGCCGATCGCCATCGTCGCGATGAGCTGCCGCTTCCCCGGCGGCGTCACCTCGCCGGAGCAGCTCTGGGACCTGCTGGCCACCGGCACCGACGCGCTGAGCCTCATGCCCGGCGAGCGCGGCTGGAACCTCGCCGAGCTGTACCACCCCGACCCCGAGCACCTCGGCACCAGCTACGTCCGCGAGGGCGGCTTCGTCGCCGGGGCCGGCGAGTTCGACCCGGCGTTCTTCGGCATCAGCCCCCGCGAGGCCCTCGCCATGGACCCGCAGCAGCGGCTGCTGCTGGAGGCCACCTGGGAGGCGTTCGAGCGGGCCCGGATCGACCCGACCGCCCTGCGTGGCAGCCGCACCGGCGTGTACGTCGGCACCAACGGCCAGGACTACGGCTCGCTGCTGATGGCCGCCGGGGACGTCGACGAGAACTACCTCGCCACCGGCACCTCCGCCAGCGTCATCTCCGGCCGGCTGGCGTACACCTTCGGGCTGCACGGCCCGGCCGTCACCGTCGACACCGCCTGCTCGTCGTCGCTTGTCGCGATGCACCTGGCCGCGCAGGCGCTCCGGACGGGCGAGTGCGACCTCGCCCTGGCCGGCGGCGCCACCGTGATGGCCACCCCCGGCATCTTCGTCGGCTTCTCCCGCCAGCGCGGCCTCGCCGCCGACGGCCGGTGCAAGCCGTTCGCCGGGGCCGCCGACGGCACCGGCTGGGGCGAGGGCGTCGGCCTGCTGGTGCTCCAGCGCCTCTCCGACGCCCGCCGCGACGGCAACCCGGTCCTCGCCGTGCTGCGCGGCAGCGCCGTCAACCAGGACGGCGCCTCCAACGGCCTCACCGCCCCCAACGGCCCCGCCCAGCAGCGGGTGATCCGGCAGGCCCTCGCCAACGCCGGGCTCACCGCCGACCAGGTGGACGCCGTCGAGGCGCACGGCACCGGCACCACCCTCGGCGACCCGATCGAGGCGCAGGCGCTCATCGCCACCTACGGCCAGGACCGGCCCGCCGACCGGCCACTCTGGCTCGGCTCGATCAAGTCGAACATCGGGCACACCCAGGCCGCCGCCGGCGTCGCCGGGGTGATGAAGATGGTCCTGGCCATGCGGCACGGGGTGCTGCCGCCCACCCTGCACGTGGACGAGCCCACCCCGCACGTCGACTGGAGCGCCGGCAGCGTCGAGCTGCTCACCTCCGCCCGCCCGTGGGAGCCGGCCGACGGCGTACGCCGCGCCGCCGTCTCCTCGTTCGGCATCAGCGGCACCAACGTGCACACCATCCTCGAACAGGCCCCCGCCGACGAGCCGGAGCCCGAGCCCGAGCCGGCGGCCGACGGGCCGACCGGGGAGCTGCCCTGGGTGCTCTCCGGGCGCACCGTCGACGCCCTCACCGCCCGCACGCGGGACCTGCTCGACCACCTCGACACCGTCGACGACGGCGTCCTCGCCGACGTCGGCTGGTCGCTGGCCGCCACCCGCGCCGCCCACGACCACCGGGCCGTCGTTTTCGCCGCCGACCGCGACGACCTTGCCGCGTCCCTCGACGCGCTCGCCGCCGGCCGGCCCACCCCGCAGACCGTCACCCGCGCCCCCGGCACGCCGGGCGAGGTCGCCTTCGTCTTCCCGGGCCAGGGCTCCCAGTGGGTCGGGATGGCCGCCGAACTGCTCGACACCGCCCCGGTCTTCGCGGAGAAGTTCGCCGCCTGCGCCGAGGCGCTGCGTCCGTACGTCGACTGGTCGCCGACCGACGTGGTGCGCGGCGCGCCCGACGCCCCGTCGCTGGAGCGCGTCGACGTCGTGCAGCCCACCCTGTTCGCGGTAAGCGTCTCGCTCGCCGCGCTCTGGGAGTCGTACGGGGTGCGCCCCTCCGCCGTCGTCGGCCACTCGCAGGGCGAGATCGCCGCCGCGCACGTCGCCGGCGGCCTCACCCTGGACGACGCGGCGGCCGTGGTGGCCCTGCGCAGCCGCATCATCGCCGGCATCGCCGGGGACGGCGGCATGGTCTCGGTCGCCACCACCGCCGACGAGGCCACCGCGACGATCACCCGCTGGGCCGGCCGGGTCGCCCTGGCCGCCGTCAACGGACCCACCTCCGTCGTGGTCTCCGGCGACAGCGCCGCCCTCGACGAGCTGGTCGCCCACTACGAGTCCCGCGAGGTGCGGGTGCGTCGCGTCCCCGTGGACTACGCCTCCCACTCCGCCCACGTCGAGCAGCTGCGCGAGCAGCTCCTGGAACTGCTCGCCGGGCTGCGGCCCCGCACCGGCGAGGTCCGGTTCCGCTCCACCGTCGAGGGGGACTGGCTCGACACCGCCGCCCTCGACGCCGACTACTGGTACCGCAACCTGCGCCAGACCGTCCGCTTCGACGACGCGGTGCGCAGCCTCGTCGCCGCCGGCTACCAGACCTTCGTCGAGGTCAGCGCCCACCCGGTGCTGACCATGGCCGTGCAGGAGAGCGTCGAGCTGGCCGCCGCCGACCCGGACGCGGTCACCGTCACCGGCAGCCTGCGCCGGGGCGAGGGTGGCCTCGGCCGCTTCCTGCGCGCCCTGGCCGAGGTCTGGACCGGGGGTACGGCGGTGGACTGGCGGCCCGCGTTCACCGGCCTCGCCGGACGCCGCCTCGACCTGCCCACGTACCCGTTCCAGCGGCAGCTCTTCTGGCCGCAGCCGTCCACCGCGCCCGCCCCGGCCGCCGGCGTCGCCGGCCCGGCGCAGGACGACGAGGTCGACGCCCGGTTCTGGGCGGCCGTCGAGGCGGAGGACCTGGCCGCGCTCACCGCCGAACTCGCCACCGCGACCGAGTCGGAGCCCGTGCCGGACGCCGCGTTCGCGGACGTGCTGCCGGTCCTCGCCGCCTGGCGCCGCCGCCACCGCGACCAGGCCACCGTGGACTCCTGGCGGTACCGGGACAGCTGGACGCCGATCGCGGCCGACGCCGCCGGCGAGCCCGCCGTCACCGGCACCTGGTGGCTGCTCACCGGCCCCGACGACACCGGCGCTGCCGAGGCCGCCTTCTGCGCCGAGGCGTTGCGGCGGCACGGTGGCACCGTCGTACCGCTGGAGCTGGACGCCGACCGCACGGACCGCGCTGCGCTCGCCGCCCGGCTGCGCGACCTCGCCGACGGTGGCACGCCCGCCGGGATCCTGTCGCTGCTGCCGCTCGACGAGACGCCCGCCCCGGCGCACCCGTCGGTGCCGGTCGGCTTCGCCGGCACCGTGACCCTGGTGCAGGCGCTCGGCGACGCCGGCGTCCGCGCGCCGCTGTGGTGCCTCACCCGGGGTGCCGTGGCCACCGGCCCGGCCGACCCGCTGCCGCACCCGCTCCAGCAGCTCACCTGGGGCTTCGGCCGGGTCGCCGCGCTCGAGCACCCGGACCGCTGGGGCGGCCTCGTCGACCTCCCCGACGAGCTCGACGACGCGGCCGGCCGCCGGCTGGTCCGCGTCCTCGCCGGCGCCGACGGCGAGGACCAGGTCGCGCTGCGGTGGGCCGGCGCCTTCGGCCGGCGCCTGTTGCACGCCCCGCTCGGCGACGCCCCCGCCCCGCGCTCCTGGCGGCCCTCCGGCACCGCCCTGGTCACCGGCGGCACCGGCGCGCTCGGCGGACACATGGCCCGCTGGCTCGCCGCCAACGGCGCCGCGCACCTGGTGCTGGTCAGCCGGCGCGGCCGGCAGGCCGAGGGCATCGCCGACCTCGAGGCCGAACTGGTCGCACTGGGCGCCCGGGTCACCGTCGCCGCCTGCGACGCCGCCGACCGCTCGGCGCTCGCCGCCGTCCTCGCCGACCTGCCGCCCGAGCACCCGCTGACCACCGTCGTGCACACCGCCGCCGTGCTCGACGACTCGGTGATCAACTCGCTGACCCTGGAGCAGGTCGACTACGCGCTCAGCGCGAAGGTCACCACCGCGCTGAACCTGCACGAGCTGACCCGCGAGCTGGACCTCGACGCGTTCATCCTGTTCTCCTCGATGGCCGGCACCGTCGGCAGCTCCGGCGTGGGCAACTACGCCCCCGGCAACGCATTCCTCAACGCCCTCGCCGAGCACCGGCGGGCCCTCGGCCTGCCCGCCACCTCCATCGGCTGGGGCGCCTGGGGCGGCGGCGGCATGGCCGACGGCGAGTTCGGCCAGATGCTGCACCGCCACGGCGCACCCGAGATGCCCCCGCGGCTCGCCGTCGCGGCCCTGCACCAGGCCGTCGAGCACGACGAGACCTTCCTGACCATCTCGAACATCGCCTGGGACCGGTTCTTCGTCGCGTTCACCGCCACCCGGCCCGGTCCGCTGATCTCGGAGATCCCCGAGGCGCAGCGGTTGCAGGCCACCAAGGGCCTCGCCGAGACGAAGGAGACCGACGAGGCCGGTCCCGCCGGCGCGTTCACCCGGATGAGCGCCGCCGAGCGCCAGCAGGCGCTGCTCGACCTGGTCCGCGACCAGGCGGCCATGGTCCTCAAGTACGCCGACGGCCAGGCCGTCGACCCGCACCACGCGTTCCGGGACCTCGGCTTCGACTCGGTGACGGCGGTGGAGCTGCGCAACCGGCTGGCCACCGCCACCTCGCTGCGGCTGCCGGTGACCCTGGTCTTCGACTACCCGTCGCCGACCGCGCTCGCCCGGCACCTGCACGAGGAGCTGGGCGGCGAGGCCGCCGTGGCCGTCGAGGCCGCCCCGGTGACGCTCAGCGACGACGAGCCGGTGGCCATCGTCGCCATGTCCTGCCGCTTCCCCGGCGGGGCGAACGACCCGGAGCGGTTCTGGCAGATGCTGCACGCCGGCCGTGACGCCGTGTCCGACCTACCCGGCGATCGGGGTTGGGACGTCGAGAAGCTCTACGACCCCGACCCCTATTCCACCGGCACCTCCTACGTCCGCAGTGGCGCCTTCCTCTACGAGGCGGCGGAGTTTGATGCCGGTTTCTTCGGGATTTCCCCCCGCGAGGCGTTGGCCATGGATCCGCAGCAGCGGTTGCTGCTGGAGGTTTCGTGGGAGGCGGTCGAGCGGGCAGGGGTTGAGCCTGGGGTCCTTCGGGGTTCGCGAACAGGGGTGTTCGTGGGCACGAATGGTCAGGACTATGGGGCCCTGCTGATGGTGGCGGGGGACGAGGTGGAGGGCTTCGCGGGCACGGGCAACGCCGCGAGTGTGGTGTCGGGTCGGGTGGCGTACGCGTTGGGGTTGGAGGGGCCGGCGGTGTCGGTGGACACGGCGTGTTCGTCGTCGTTGGTGGCGTTGCACCTGGCGGTGCAGTCGCTGCGGCGCGGCGAGTGCGACCTCGCCCTCGCCGGCGGCGTGACCGTGATGTCGACCCCCGGGCTGTTCGTGGAGTTCTCCCGGCAGCGCGGCCTGGCCGCCGACGGCCGGTGCAAGGCGTTCGCCGCGGGCGCGGACGGCACCGGCTGGGGCGAAGGCGTCGGCATGCTGCTCGTCGAGCGGCTGTCGGACGCCCGGCGCAACGGCCACGAGGTGCTGGCGATCGTGCGGGGCAGCGCCGTCAACCAGGACGGTGCCTCCAACGGTCTGACCGCCCCGAACGGCCCCTCGCAGCAGCGGGTGATCCGGCAGGCCCTCGCGTCGGCGCGGCTCTCCACGGCCGACGTGGACGTGGTCGAGGCGCACGGTACGGGCACGACGCTTGGCGACCCGATCGAGGCGCAGGCCCTGCTGGCCACGTACGGGCAGGAGCGCGACGCGCCGCTGCTGCTCGGCTCGGTCAAGTCGAACATCGGCCACACCCAGGCCGCCGCCGGCGTCGCCGGCGTGATCAAGATGGTGCTGGCGATGCGCGAGGGCGTGGTCCCCGCGACGCTGCACGTGGACGAGCCGTCCCCGCACATCGACTGGAACTCCGGGGCCGTCGAGTTGGCGATCGAGTCGCGGCCGTGGCCGGCCGTGGGCCGGGCGCGCCGGTCGGCGGTGTCCTCGTTCGGCATCTCCGGCACCAACGCCCACGTCATCATCGAACTGCCCGAGGACCTCCCCGCCGAGAGCGTGGAGCCCGACGGCGAGGCCGCCGAGGGTCGCAGCCCGGGGCTCGTGGCCTCCGACGTCGTCGTCTGGACGGTGTCGGGGCGGTCGAAGGGCGCGCTGGCCGGTCAGGCAGCCCGCCTGGCCCAGCACGTCCGCGCGCACGCCGACCTCGATGCGGCGGCGGTGGGCTGGTCCCTCGCCGCCACCCGGTCGACGTTCGACCAGCGGGCCGCCGTCGTCGGGGCCACCGTGGCCGAGCTGCTGGCGGGGCTCGACGCCCTGTCCGCCGGCGCGCCGGCGGGGAACCTCGTCACGGGTACGGCCTCCGGAACCGGTGCGGTGTTCGTGTTCCCGGGCCAGGGTGCGCAGTCGGCGCGGATGGCGGCCGGTCTGGTGGGTCGTACGCCGGTGTTCGACGCGCGGCTTGCGGAGTGCCAGCGGGCCCTCGCCCCGTTTCTGGACGTCGATCTCGTGTCGGTGTTGACCGGTGACGACGAGTCGTGGTTGGCGCGGGTCGAGGTCGTGCAGCCGGTGCTGTGGGCCGTTGGCATGGCGCTCGCGGCGGTGTGGCAGCACGCGGGTGTGACCCCGGCGGCGGTGGTCGGTCACTCGCAGGGCGAGATCGGTGCGGCCTGTGTCGCCGGCATCCTCAGCATCGAGGACGCGGCGAAGGCCGTGGCGTTGCGGTCGCGGGCGCTGACGGTCCTGCGGGGCACCGGCACGATGGCGTCGATCGATCTCTCCGCCGAGGCGGTCGCCGAGCGGCTGCCGGCGTTCCCGGGTGTCGGGGTGGCGGCCGTCAACGGCCCGTCCACCGTCGTGGTGTCGGGTCCGCCGCAGCCGGTTGCCGACCTGGTGGAGTCCTGCCAGGCCGACGGGGTGCGGGCGCGGTTGATCCCGGTGGACTACGCGTCGCATTCGGCGGCGGTGCAGGAGGTCGCCGAGCAGTTGCGCGCCGACCTGGCCGACGTGACTCCGCGACAGGGCCACGTCCGGCTCGTCTCCACGCTCACCGGGGACTGGGTGGACCCGTCCTCGATGACGGCTGGCTACTGGTACGACAACCTGCGGCAGACCGTCCAGTTCGAGGCCGCCGTGCGGGTGGCCGTCGAGGCGGGTCACACCACGTTCGTCGAGATCTCCCCGCATCCGGTGCTGACGATGCCGGTGACGGCGATCCTGGACGACGCGGGCGCGAGCGGGCACACGCTGGGCAGCCTGCGTCGGGGTGACGACGACGCGACGCGGCTGCTGACGAACCTCGCCACCGCCCACACGATCGGCCTGCCCGTCGACCTGGGCACGGTCCTCGCCGGGACCGACGTCGTGGCGCTGCCCACGTACGCCTTCGACCGCAGCCGCTTCTGGCCGACCGCGGTGACCGGGCAGGGCGACACCGAGGAGACCCCGAGCGGCGTCGACTCCGCGTTCTGGGCGGCCGTCGAACGCGAGGACCTGGCCGCGCTCGCGGAACTCACCGAGCAGGAGGCGGCGGAGTCCCTGGAACGGCTGGGCGCGGCGCTGCCGGTGCTCGCCTCCTGGCGCCGGCAGCAGCGCAACCGGTCCGGCCTCGACGACCTGCGGTACCGCAGCGTCTGGCAGCCGTACACCGGGACGCCGGTCAGCTTCCTGCCCGGCGCCTGGTGGGTCGTCGCCGACGAGCGGCACCCGGAGGAGGGCGAGGCCGCGGTGGTCGAGCTGACCCGCCGGGGCGCCGACGTCCGACTGGTGCTGGTGCCGGAGAACCTGACCGACCGGGCCGCCCTCACCGCGCACCTGAGCGGTGCCGTCCGCACCCCCGACGGCGTACCGGCTCCGGTGGACGGGGTGCTGTCGCTGCTCGCCCTCGCCGACGGCGCGGTCGACGACACCCAGCCGGTGCCGCCCTTCCTCGCCCGCTCGCTGGCGCTGATCCAGACGCTCGGGGACCTCGACGTCGCCGCGCCGCTGTGGTGCGTCACCCGGGGCGCCGCCGGCACCACCCGCAGCGGCGCGCCCGGCCGGCCGGAGCAGTCGCTGCTCTGGGGCCTCGGCCGGGTCGTGGCCCTCGAACACCCCGAGCGGTGGGGCGGCATGGTCGACGTGCCGGCCACCCTGGACGACCACGGCTGGGACCTGCTCTGCGCCGCGCTCGCCGGCCTCGACGGCGAGGACCAGCTCGCGGTCGACGGCGCCACCATCCTCGTCCGCCGGCTGGTGCGGGCGCCCGGCGGTGAGGCGGCCACCGACGAGGCCGGCTACCCGGGCACGACCCTGGTCACCGGCGGCACCGGCGCGCTCGGCGCGGAGGTGGCCCGCTGGCTGGCCGCCCGGGGCGCCGAGCACCTGATGCTGGTCAGCCGCCGCGGCGCGGACGCCCCCGGCGTCGCCGAACTCGTCAGCGAGCTGACCGCGGCGGGCACCCGGGTGACCGTCGCGGCCTGCGACGTGGCCGACCGGGCGGCGCTGGCGAAGCTGCTCGACGAGGTACCCGCCGACGCGCCGCTGACCAGCGTGGTGCACGCGGCCGGCGTCCTGGAGGACGGGGTGCTCGACGGGCTCACCGCCGACCGCCTCGCCACCGTCCTGCGGCCCAAGGTGCTCGGCGCCCTGCACCTGCACGAGCTGACCGTCGGGCGGGAACTGCGCGCGTTCGTGCTGTTCTCCGCGCTGGCCGGTCAGCTCGGCGCCGCCGGTCAGGGCAGCTACGCCGCCGCCAACGCCTACCTCGACGCCCTCGCCGAGCAGCGGCACCGCCAGGGCCTGCCGGCCACCTCGGTCGCCTGGGGCCCCTGGGCGGCCGGCGGGATGGCCGCCACCGACCAGGCCGTGGAGGAGCGCCGCCGCCGCACCGGCGTGGCCCGCCTCGACACGGAAGCCGCGCTCACGGCCCTCGCGCAGTGCGTCGCGCGGGGCGAGCCGGCGACGATGGTGGCCGGCATCGACTGGGCCCGCTACGTGCCCGGGTTCGTCGCCGTGCGGCCCAGCCCGCTCATCGCGGGCGTCGCCGAGGCGCGGCGGGCCGTCGCCGAGCGGGCCGAGGACACCGGCGTCTCCGCGGAGTCCCTGGCCGCCCTGCTCGCCGGGCAGACCGACGCCGAACGCCGCAAGACCCTGCTGGAACTGGTACGCGGGCAGGCCGCCGCGGTGCTCGGCCACGCCTCGATGGACGCCGTCGAGCCGGACCGGGCGTTCCGCGAACTCGGCTTCGACTCGCTGACCGCCGTGGAGCTGCGCAACCGGCTCACCGCGGCGACCGGCGTCCGGCTGCCCGCCACGGTCGTCTTCGACTACCCGACCGCCGCAGGGCTGGCCGAGTACGTGCGGGCCGCGATCGTCGACGGCGGCGTGGTCGGGGTCGCGCCGGTCTTCGGTGAGCTGGACAGGTTGGAAGCGGCGCTCTCCGGCTCGGCGCCGGACCGCAGCGCCAGAATTCGGATCACCGAGCGGCTGCGGGCGCTGCTGGCCTCCCTCAACGAGGCCGACGCGCCGGCGGACGGCGACACCGTCGCCGAGAAGCTCCAGGACGCGACGCCGGACGAGGTCTTCGACTTCATCGACCGCGAGCTGGGGATGTCCTGACGTGATCGCTGCTGCGACGACGGGTCAACACAAGGAGTGCGCGGTCCATGGCTGACGAGGCGAAGCTTCTCGACTACCTCAAGCGGGTCACCGCTGACCTGCACCAGGTGCGCCAGCGCCTGCGCGAGGTGGAGGCCGGTGAACAGGAACCGGTCGCCATCGTCTCCATGAGCTGCCGCTTCCCCGGCGGGGTGCGGTCGCCCGAGGACCTGTGGGAGGTCGTCGCGTCCGGCCGGGACGTGGTCTCCGACTTCCCGGAGGACCGCGGCTGGGACCTCGGGTCGCTCTACGACAGCGACCCCGAGCAGAGCGGCACGTCGTACACGCGGCAGGGCGGCTTCGTCCACGACCTGGCCGACTTCGACCCGGGCTTCTTCGCGATCTCCCCCCGGGAGGCGCTGGCGATGGACCCGCAGCAGCGCTGGCTGCTGGAGACCTCGTGGGAGGCCCTGGAGCGGGCCGGCATCGACCCGCACTCGCTGAAGGGCAGCCGCACCGGCGTCTTCGCCGGCAGCACCGGCCAGGACTACGGCACCGTGCTGATGGGCGCCGCGCAGGGCCTCGAAGGGCACCTGATGACCGGCAACGCCGGCAGCGTGGTGTCCGGCCGGATCGCCTACACCTTCGGGCTGGAGGGGCCGGCGGTCACCATCGACACCGCCTGCTCGTCGTCCCTGGTCGCCCTGCACCTCGCGGGCCAGGCGCTGCGGCAGCGGGAGTGCACCCTGGCCATCGTCGCCGGGGTCACCGCCATGTGCACCCCGGCCGCCTTCGTCGAGTTCTCCCGGCAGCGCGGCCTCGCCGCCGACGGCCGGTGCAAGGCGTTCGCCGCCGCCGCCGACGGGACCGGCTGGTCCGAGGGCGTCGGCGTCCTGGTGCTGGAGCGGCTGTCGGACGCGCAGCGCAACGGCCACCCGATCCTCGCCGTGGTGCGGGGCAGCGCGGTCAACCAGGACGGCGCCTCCAACGGCCTGAGCGCCCCGAACGGGCCGTCGCAGCAGCGGGTGATCCAGCAGGCCCTGGCCAACGCCGGCCTCGCCGCCGGCGGCGTGGACGTGGTGGAGGCGCACGGCACCGGCACCCGGCTCGGCGACCCGATCGAGGCGCAGGCGCTGCTCGCCACGTACGGGCAGGACCGGGGGGACTCGGCGCCGCTGCTGCTCGGGTCGGTCAAGTCGAACATCGGTCACGCCCAGGCCGCCGCCGGTGTCGCCGGTGTGATCAAGATGGTCATGGCGATGCGGCACGGCGTCGTGCCGCCCACCCTGCACGTGGACGAGCCGACGCCCGAGGTCGACTGGTCGGCCGGCGAGGTGTCGCTGGTGACCGAGGCGACGCCGTGGCCGGCGGTGGGCCGCCCGCGCCGCTCGGCGGTCTCCTCGTTCGGGGTGTCCGGCACCAACGCGCACACCATCCTGGAGCAGGCCCCGGCGCCCCAGCAGCCCCCGTCGGCCGTCGCCGCGCCGGTGGTCGAGCGGCCGGTCGTGCCGGTGCCGGTGTCGGCCCGGGACGCGGCCGGCCTCGCCGCGCAGGCGGGCCGCTGGGCGGCCCGGATCGCCGCCGACGAGACCCTGCGCCCCCTGGACGTGGCGTTCTCGTCGGTCACCTCCCGCTCCACCCTGGACCACCGGGCCGTGGTCTCCGCGACCGGCCGCGACGACCTGCTGGCCGGGCTGCGCGCCCTCGCCGCCGGGGAGCCGTCCGGCGCGGTCGTCACGGGCCAGGCCGGCGGCCGGGGATCGCTGGCGGTGCTCTTCTCCGGCCAGGGCGCGCAGCGCGCCGGCATGGGTCGGGAGCTGTACGCCGAGTTCCCCGTCTTCGCGACCGCGCTCGACGAGGTGTGCGTGTACCTCGACGCGCTGCTGCCGCGCCCGCTGCGCGAGGTGCTCTTCGCCGAGCCGGGTACGGCCGAGGCGGAGCTGCTGGACCAGACCGCGTTCACCCAGGCCGGGCTGTTCGCGGTCGAGGTGGCGCTGTTCCGGCTCGTGGAGTCCTTCGGGATCACACCGGACTTCGTGGGCGGGCACTCGATCGGCGAGGTCACGGCCGCGCACGTGGCCGGGGTGCTGTCCCTGGCGGACGCGGCGGCGCTGGTGGCGGCGCGGGGCCGGTTGATGCAGGCGCTGCCGGTCGGCGGTGGGATGCTCGCCGTCGCGGCCACCGAGGTCGACGTCCTCGCCACGCTGGACGGCCTGGCCGACGTGGGGATCGCGGCCGTGAACGGGCCGACCTCCGTGGTCGTCTCCGGCGCCGTCGAGGCCCTGGACGAGGTGGAGCGGCTCTGGCGGGAGCGGGGCGTACGCACGCGCCGGCTCACGGTCAGCCACGCGTTCCACAGCCCGCTGATGGAGCCGATGCTCGACGAGTTCCGGGCCGTCCTGGCCGGGCTGGAGTTCTCCGCGCCGGCGCTGCCGGTCGTGTCGAACGTGACCGGGGCGCTCGCCGACGCCGACGAGATCCGCACCGCCGACTACTGGGTGCGCCACGTCCGGCAGGCGGTGCGTTTCGCCGACGGGGTCGCCGCGCTGCGCGCCGCCGGGGCGGACACGTTCCTGGAGGTCGGGCCGCAGAGCGTACTGACCGCGATGGCGGCGGACATCCTGCCCGGCGACGACGGCGTGCTGGCCGTCGCCGTGCAGCGCAAGGACCGGCCCGCCGTGCACGGCCTGCTGGCCGGGCTGGCCGAGCTGCACGCGCACGGGGTGGCCGTCGACTGGCAGCCGTGGTTCGCCGACACCGGCGCGCGGCGGGTGGACCTGCCCACGTACGCGTTCCAGCACCAGCGCTACTGGCCCGAGGCGGGCGCCGGGTGGACCGGCGACGTCACCGCGTTCGGCCTGCGGCCCGCGCAGCACCCCCTGCTCGGGGCCGCCGTCGGCGTCGCGCACGCCGAGGGCTTCCTGTTCACCGGCCGGCTGGCCCGGCGTACCCACCCGTGGATCTCCGACCACGTCGTCTTCGACACCGTGCTGCTGCCCGGCACGGGCTTCGTCGAACTCGCCCTCCAGGCGGGCGCGCACGTCGGCGCGGACCACGTCCGCGAACTCACCCTGGAGTCGCCGCTGATCCTGCCGGAGACCGGGGGCGTCGACATCCAGCTCTGGATCGGCCCGGCGGACGAGACGGGCTGCCGGTCCGTGTCGCTGCACTCCGCCCAGGACGGCGAGCCGGCCGAGGGCGAGCGGGCCTGGACCCGCAACGCCAGCGGCGTGCTGGCCAGCGGCCCGGCCGTGCCGAGCGGCCCCGCCGGCTGGTCCGACCTGACCACCTGGCCCCCGCCGGGCGCGACCGAGGTCGGCACCGACGACCTCTACCTGAACCTCGCCGCCCAGGGCTACGACTACGGCCCGTCGTTCATCGCCCTGCGCTCCGCCTGGCGGCGCGGCGACGACCTCTTCGCCGAGCTGGCGCTGCCCGAGGCCCCCGCCGCCGAGGCCGGCGGGTACGGCCTGCACCCGGCCCTGCTCGACGCGGCGCTGCACACCCTCGGCCTGACCACGCCGGCCGGGGAGCCGTCCGGGGCGGACATGCCCCCGGGGTACGGCCGGTTGCCGTTCTCCTGGAACGACGTCGCCCTGCACGGCGCCGGCGCCGCGGCGGCCCGCGTCCGGGTCTCGCACACCGGCCCCGACAGCATCTCGCTGCTGCTCACCGACGTCACCGGCGCGCCCGTCATCTCCGTCGGCTCCCTGGTCCTGCGGCCGGTCTCCGCCGACCAGCTCCGCACCGCCTCCGGCGGCGGCGCCGAGTCGCTGTTCCGGGTGGAGTGGGCCCCGCTCGCGCTGCCCGCCGGCCCGTCCACCGTCGACTGGGCGGTCATCGGCGACGCGGCGGCGCTCACCGACGCGGTCGCCGCCACCGGCACGACCGTGGCGGCGTACGCCGACCTGACCGCCCTGGCCACGGCGATGGACGACGGGACGGGCGCGCCCGGCGTGCTGGTCGTGCCGTTCCTCGACCCGCCCGCGTCGGCGGACGTGCCCGGGGCCGTCGCCGAGGTGACCCACCGGGCGCTCGCCGTGCTCCAGCAGTTCCTCGCCGAGGAGCGCTACACGGACTCCCGGCTGGTGGTGCTGACCTCGGGCGCGGTCGCCACCGAATGGGACACCGACCTGACCGACCTGGCCGGCGCGGCCGTGATCGGCCTGCTCCGCTCCGCCCAGTCGGAGAACCCCGACCGGTTCGTGCTGGTCGACGTCGACGACATCGCCGGCTGCGCCGCCGCGCTCGTCCCGGCCGTCGCCACCGACGAGCCGCAGGTCGTCATCCGGGCGGGCGTCGCCGCCGGCGCCCGGCTCACCCGGGTCCCCGCCGTGGCCGAGCCGCCGGCAGCCCCGTTCGACTCCGACGGCACCGTCCTGATCACCGGAGCCACCGGCACCCTCGGCCAGCTCATGAGCCGGCACCTGGTGGACACGTACGGCGTCCGGCACCTGATCCTCACCAGCCGGCGCGGCCGCGCCGCCGGGGGCGTCGCGGAGCTCTGCGCCGAGTTGGAGGCGCTCGGCGTGAGCGTCACCGTCGCCGCCTGCGACGTCGCCGACCGCGCCGCCGTGGCCGAGCTGCTGGCCGGCATCCCGGCGGAGCACCCGCTCACCGCCGTCATCCACGCCGCCGGCGTCCGCGACGACGGCGTCATCTCCTCGCTCACCCCCGAGCGGATGGACGGCGTGCTGCGGCCCAAGGTCGACGCCGCGTGGCACCTGCACGAGCTGACCGCCGACCTCGACCTGAAGGCGTTCGTCTCGTATTCCTCGCTCGCCGCCACCGCCGGCGGCCCGGGCCAGGGCAACTACGCCGCCGCCAACGCGTTCCTCGACGGGCTGGCCCAGCACCGCAAGGCGCGCGGCCTCGCCGCCCTCACCCTCGCCTGGGGCCTCTGGGCCGACCGCAGCGGCATGACCACCGAGCTGGACGACGTCCACCTCAACCGGATCTCCCGCTCCGGCGTCGCCGCCATGGAGGCCGAGGAGGGGCTCGCCCTCTTCGACGCGGCCTGCCGCACCACCGACGCCGCGCTCGTCCCGGCCCGGCTGGACCTCGCCGCGATGAAGGTGCAGTTCGCCGGCGGGAGCATCCCGCCGCTGTACCGGGCGCTGATCCGCATGCCCGCGCGCGCCGCCGCGGCCACCACCGGCGCGTCGCTCGTGCAGCAGCTCGCCGGGCTCGGCGACGCCGAGCGGGCCGCCGCGCTGGTCGAGATCGTCCGGGGCCAGGCCGCCGCCGTGCTCGGCTACCCCGACCCGGCGGCCATCGAGCCGCGCCGGGCGTTCAGCGAGTTCGGCTTCGACTCGCTCACCGCCGTCGAGATGCGCAACCGGCTCAACAACGCCTTCGGGATGCGGCTGCCGGCCACCCTCGTCTTCGACTACCCGACCCCGCACGACCTGGCGGGCTTCCTGGGTACGGAGATCGCCGGCACCCCGGTCCCCGTGCGGCCCACGACGACCGCCGTGTCGGTCGGCGACGACGAGCCCCTCGCGATCATCGGCATGGCCTGCCGGCTGCCCGGCGGCGTGTGGTCGCCCGATGACCTGTGGCGGCTGGTGGTCGACGGCGTCGACGCGATCAGCGACCTGCCGACCGACCGGGGCTGGGACCTCGACAGCCTCTACAGCCCCGACCCGGACGCCCCCGGCACCTTCTACGCCCGCGGCGGCGGCTTCCTCAGCGGCGTCGACCGCTTCGACCCCGGCTTCTTCGGCATCTCGCCCCGCGAGGCCCTGGCCATGGACCCGCAGCAGCGGCTGCTGCTGGAGACCACCTGGGAGTCCTTCGAGTCCGCCGGCATCGACCCGACCGACGTACGGGGCAGCAGCACCGGCGTCTTCGTCGGCACCAGCGGCCAGGACTACGGCTCGCTGCTCGCGTACTCGCCGGAGGCCGCCGAGGGCTACATGCTGACGGGGATGACCAGCAGCGTCATCTCGGGACGCGTGGCGTACACGTTCGGGCTGGAGGGGCCGGCGGTGTCGCTGGACACCGCCTGCTCCTCGTCGCTGGTCGCGCTGCACTGGGCCGGTCAGGCGCTGCGGCGCGGAGAGTGCGACATGGCCCTCGCCGGCGGCGTCATGGTGATGGCCACCCCGACCGCGTTCGTCGAGTTCTCCCGGCAGCGCGGCCTCGCCGCCGACGGCCGGTGCAAGTCGTTCGCCGCGTCCGCCGACGGCACCGGCTGGTCCGAGGGCGTCGGCATGCTGCTCGTGCAGCGGCTCTCCGACGCCCGCCGGCAGGGCCGCACCGTGTACGCGGTGGTGCGCGGCTCGGCGATCAACCAGGACGGCGCCTCCAACGGGCTGACCGCCCCGAACGGCCCCTCGCAGCAGCGGGTGATCCGCCAGGCCCTCGCGTCGGCGCGCCTGACGACCGCCGACGTGGACGTGGTCGAGGCGCACGGCACGGGCACCACCCTCGGCGACCCGATTGAGGCGCAGGCCCTGCTCGCCACGTACGGGCGGGAGCGGCCCGCCGACCGGCCGCTGCTGCTCGGCTCGATCAAGTCGAACATCGGCCACGCCCAGGCCGCCGCCGGTGTCGCCGGTGTGATCAAGATGGTGCAGGCCATCCGGCACGGCCTCGTCCCGGCGACGCTGCACGTGGACGAGCCGTCCCCGCACATCGACTGGACCTCCGGCGCGGTGGAGCTGGCGACGGAGTCGCGGCCGTGGCCGGCGGTGGACCGGCCGCGCCGGGCGGCGGTGTCGTCGTTCGGCATCTCCGGCACCAACGCCCACGTGATCATCGAGCAGGCCGACGAGCCGCAGGCCGTCGCCCCGGCCGAGCCCGGCCCCGGGCTCGTGACCTCCGACGCGGTGCTGTGGTCGCTGTCGGGGCGGTCGAAGGGCGCCCTGACCGGCCAGGCTGCCCGCCTGGCGGAGTACGTGCGCGAGCGCGGCGACCTCGACGCGGCGGCGGTGGGCTGGTCCCTTGCCGCCACCCGGTCGACGTTCGACCAACGGGCCGCCGTGGTCGGGTCGAGCCTGGAGGAGCTGCTGGCGGGGCTGGACGCCCTGGCGTCGGGGGCGCCGGCCGGCAACGTCGTCGCCGGCACCGCCACGTCCCACGGCGCGGGCCCGGTGTTCGTGTTCCCGGGTCAGGGTGCGCAGTCGGCGCGGATGGCGGCCGGTCTCGTCGGTCGTACGCCGGTGTTCGACGCGCGGCTGGCGGAGTGCCAGCGGGCCCTCGCCCCGTACCTCGACGTCGATCTCGTGTCGGTGTTGACCGGCGACGACGAGTCGTGGTTGGCGCGGGTCGAGGTCGTGCAGCCGGTGCTGTGGGCCGTTGGCATGGCGCTCGCCGCGGTGTGGCAGCACGCCGGTGTGACCCCGGCCGCGGTGGTCGGTCACTCGCAGGGTGAGATCGGTGCGGCCTGTGTCGCCGGCATCCTCAGCATCGAGGACGCGGCGAAGGCCGTGGCGCTGCGCTCGCGGGCGCTGACGGTCCTGCGGGGCACGGGGACGATGGCGTCGATCGACCTGTCGGCAGAGGCGGTGACCGAGCGGCTGCCGGCGTTCCCGGGTGTCGGGGTGGCGGCGGTGAACGGCCCGTCGACGGTGGTGGTGTCGGGTCCGCCGCAGCCGGTCGCCGACCTGGTGGAGTCCTGCCAGGCCGACGGGGTGCGGGCGCGGTTGATCCCGGTGGACTACGCGTCGCACTCGGCGGCGGTGCAGGAGGTCGCCGAGCAACTGCGCGCCGACCTGGCCGACGTGACGCCGCAGCCGGGGCACACCCGGCTGGTGTCGACGCTGACGGGGGACTGGGTCGACCCGACGTCGATGACCGCCGCCTACTGGTACGACAACCTGCGGCAGACCGTCCAGTTCGACGCGGCCGTGCGGGTGGCCGTCGCCGCCGGGCACACCACGTTCGTCGAGATCAGCCCGCATCCGGTGCTGACGATGCCGGTCACGGCGATCCTGGACGACGCCGGCGCGAGCGGGCACACGCTGGGCAGCCTGCGGCGCGGTGACGACGACGCGACGCGGCTGCTGACGAACCTCGCCACCGCGCACACGATCGGCCTGCCCGTCGACCTGGGCACGGTCCTCGCCGGGACCGACGTCGTGGCGCTGCCCACGTACGCCTTCGACCACCAGCGGTACTGGGTCGAGCCGCCGCTGCACCGGGCGCAGGACGTCAGCTCCGCCGGCCTCCAGGACGCCGGGCACCCGCTGCTCAGCGCCACGCTGACCTTCCCCGACAGCGAGCGGATGGTCTTCACCGGGCGGCTGTCGGTGCGTACCCACCCGTGGCTCGGCGAGCACCGGGTGATGGACAACATCCTGCTGCCCGGCACCGCCTTCGTCGAGCTGGCCACGTACGCCGGTGAGCAGGCCGGCTGCCCGACGGTGGAGGAGCTGACCCTCCTCGCCCCGCTCGTCCTGCCCGAACTCGGCGCGCTCCAGGTGCAGCTGATGGTCGGCGACCGGGACGACGACGGGCGGCGTACCGTCCAGCTCTACTCCCGGCCCTACCGGGACGGCTCTGACGAGATCCTGGCCGACGTCGCCTGGACCTGCCACGCCACCGGCCTGCTCGGTCCGCAGCCGGCCGACGCCGCGCCCGCCTTCGACCTGGGGGTGTGGCCGCCGCCCGGCGCGACGCGCGTCGAGGCCGACGACTTCTACTCCGGCATCGAGGCCACCGTCTTCGGGTACGGCCCGGCGTTCCGTGGCCTGCGCGCCGCGTGGACCCGCGACGACGAGGTCTTCGCCGAGGTCGAACTGCCCGCCGACCACCACGCCGAGGCCGGCCGCTTCGGGGTGCACCCGGCGCTGCTGGACGGCGCGTTGCAGGCCATGTCGATCGGCGGCTTCCTCGGCCGGATGGGCGACGGCGCCGACGCCACCGTGCCCCGCCTGCCGTTCGCCTGGACCGGGGTGTCGCTGCTCGCGGCCGGGGCCACCGCCCTGCGCGTACGCGTCGCCGCCGCCGGCGAGGTCGGCGTCTCCTTCCAGGTGGCCGACGCCACCGGCGCCCCGGTGCTGCACGTCGACTCGCTGATCATGCGCCGGGTCTCCGGCGACTCGCTCGGCGCGGCCCGCTCCGGCCGGCACGAGTCGCTGTTCCAGGTGGACTGGCCGGCGCTGCCGGTGCCCACCGGCCCCGTGCCGGCGGCCACCCGCTGGGTGGCGCTCGGCGACGACCTGGCGCTCAGCGCCGCCTGCGAGGCGGCCGGCGCCCGGGTGCGTACCGACGTCGGCCTCGACTCGCTGGGCGACCTGCTCGCCGGGGGTGAGCCGGCGCCCGAGGCGGTGATCGTGCCGATCGGCGACGCCGGGGACCCGACGGACCCGGCGCTGGCCGGGCAGGCGCGGGCCACCACGCACCGTACCCTCGCCGCGTTGCGGACCTGGCTCGCCGACGACCGGTTCGCCGAGTCCCGGCTGGTGCTGGTCACCCGCGACGCGGTCGCGGCGGGCGAGCAGCAGGTGGTCAACCTGCGCCAGGCCCCGGTCTGGGGTCTGCTGCGCACCGCCCAGCTCGAACACCCGGGCCGGTGCCAGCTCGTCGACCTCGACGACACCCCGGACAGCGCCACCGCGCTGGCCGCCGCGATCGCCTCCGGCGAGCCGCAGCTCGCCGTGCGGGCCGGGCAGGTGCGCACGCCACGGCTCGGGCGGGTCCCGGCCGGCGTGGAGCCGCTGCCCGGCGGGATCGACCCGGACGGCACCGTGCTGATCACCGGCGGCACGGGCGTGCTGGGCCGCATCCTGGCCCGCCACCTCGCCACCACCCACGGCGTGCGGCACCTGCTGCTGGCCGGGCGGCGCGGCGCGGCGGCCGAGGGGATCGACGACCTCGTCACCGAGCTCGCCGGCGCCGGTACGGAGGTGACCGTCGCGGCCTGCGACGCCGCCGACCCCGACGCCCTGTCGGCGCTGCTGGCCGGGGTGCCCGCGGCGCACCCGCTCACCGCCGTGGTGCACGCCGCCGGTGTCCTCGACGACGGCGTGCTGGAGTCGATGACGCCCGAACGGGTGGACGCGGTCGCCGTGCCGAAGATCGACGCGGCGTGGCACCTGCACCGCCTCACGGCCGACGCGAACCTCGCGGCCTTCGTCCTGTTCTCCTCGGCGGCGGCCACCCTGGGCAGCGCCGGCCAGTCCAACTACGCGGCGTCGAACGCCTTCCTCGACGCCCTCGCGGCGCACCGCCGGGCCCGCGGGCTCGCCGGCATCTCGCTCGCGTGGGGCCTCTGGGAGCAGGCCAGCGGCATGACCGGCCACCTCGGCGACGACGACGTGCGGCGGATGGCCGAGCAGGGCGCCGCCGGCCTCGCCACCGAGCAGGCGCTGAACCTCTTCGACGCCGCCTGGCGGCTCGATGCGGCGGCCGTCGTGCCGATGCGCCTGGACGTCGGGACGCTGCGGGGGCAGGCCGAGGCCGGCACCCTCGCGCCGATGCTCCGGGCCCTGGTCCGGGTGCCGCTGCGGCGCTCCGTCGACGCCACCGGGGCCCGCTCCGGCGGGGTGCAGCTCAGCCAGCGGCTCGCCGGCCTGGCCGGCCCGGAGCGGCTCAAGGTGGTGCTCGACGTGGTACGGGCGAACATCGCCGCCGTCCTCGGTCACGCCGGCGCCGACGCCGTCGACCCGAACCGGCTCTTCACCGACCTGGGCTTCGACTCGCTCACCGCCGTCGACCTGCGCAACCGGCTCAACGGCCTGTCCGGGCTGCGGCTGCCGGCGACGCTGGTCTTCGACTACCCGACGCCGACCGCGCTCGCCGAGAAGCTGACAAGCGAGATCGCCGCCGACGCGGCGCCCTCCACGCAGCCCCTCTTCCAGGGCATCGACACGGTGGAGAGCCTGCTCAACGCCATCCCGCTCGACCCGGCGGCCCGGGCCCGCTTCACGGCCCGGATGCAGGACCTGCTCGCCAAGGCGTCCGACCTGGCGGCCGGGCCCGCCGCCGAGCCGGACCGGCCCGACCTCGACTCGGCCAGCGACGACGAGATCTTCGACTTCATCAGCAAAGAGTTTGGAATCTCCTGAGATGACCAACCTTCCAATCGAGGCAGGTGCCCCCCGATGAGCGATGACAAGCTGCGGTACTTCCTCAAGCGGGTCACCGCCGACCTGCACGAGACCAAGCGCAAGCTGCAGACCGTCGAGGCGCGCGACCAGGAGCCCCTGGCCATCGTCTCGATGAGTTGCCGCTTCCCCGGTGGGGTCCGGTCGCCGGAAGCCCTGTGGGACCTCGTCGCCGACGGCCGGGACGCGCTCACCGAGTTCCCGGACGACCGGGGGTGGGACCTGGAGGCGCTCTACGACCCCGACCCGAACAAGCCGGGCAAGAGCTACACGCGCATCGGCGGGTTCCTCGACGGCGCCGGTGACTTCGACCCGTCGCTGTTCGGCATCTCGCCGCGTGAGGCCCTCGCCATGGACCCGCAGCAGCGGCTGCTGCTGGAGACGTCCTGGGAGGCCATCGAGCGGGCCGGCATCGACCCGCTGTCGCTGCGCGGCAGCTCCACCGGCGTCTTCGTCGGGCTGAGCACCTCGAACTACGGCATGGGTCTGCCGCACGTGCCCGAGGGCGTCGACATGTACATCGGCACCGGCAACACCACGAGCGTCGCGTCCGGCCGGATCTCGTTCACCCTCGGCCTCAACGGCCCCGCCGTCACCGTCGACACCGCCTGCTCCTCCTCGCTGGTGGCCCTGCACCTCGCCGTGAACGCGCTGCGCCGCGGCGAGTGCGACCTGGCCATCGCCGGTGGCGTCACCGTGATGGTCACCCCCGGCGTGTTCGTCGTCTTCTCCCGGCAGCGCGGCATGTCCGTCGACGGCCGGTGCAGGGCCTTCGCGGCCGGCGCGGACGGCACCGGCTGGGGCGAGGGCGGCGGCGTGCTCGTCGTGGAGCGGCTGGCCGACGCCGAGCGCAACGGCCACCCGATCCTCGCCGTGATCCGGGGCAGCGCCCTCAACCAGGACGGCGCGTCCAACGGGCTCACCGCCCCGAACGGCCCCTCCCAGCAGCGGGTCATCCGGCAGGCCCTCGCGAACGCCCGGCTCGGCACCGCCGACGTCGACATGGTCGAGGCGCACGGCACCGGCACCACCCTCGGCGACCCCATCGAGGCGCAGGCGCTCATCGCCACGTACGGGCAGGACCGGCCCGCCGACCGGCCGCTGTGGCTGGGCTCGGTGAAGTCGAACATCGGCCACACCCAGAGCGCCGCCGGCGTCGCCGGGCTGGTCAAGATGGTGATGGCGCTGCGCAACGGCGTCATGCCGGAGACCCTGCACGTCGACGAGCCCTCCCCGCACGTGGACTGGACCGCCGGGGCGGTGTCCCTGCTCACCGAGTCCAAGCCGTGGCCGGAGCTGGACCGCCCCCGCCGCGGCGGCGTCTCCTCGTTCGGCGTGAGCGGCACCAACGCGCACGTGATCCTGGAGGAGTACCGGCCGCGCGTCGCCGAACCGGCGTCCGTGGACGGCGGCGAGGCCGTCGAGGCCACCGCCGTCGCGCCCGCGCGACGCCCCGGCCTGGTCGGCTCGGACGTGACCCTCTGGCCGGTGTCGGCCCGGTCGCGCTCCGCCCTCGCCGGGCAGGCCGCCCGGCTCGCGCGGCACGTGCGCGAGCACGGCGACCTCGCCCCGGCGGCGGTCGGCTGGTCGCTGGCCACCACCCGCTCGACGTTCGACCACCGCGCTGCCGTGGTCGGCCTCGGCACCGACGAGCTGCTCGCCGGGCTGGACGCCCTCGCCGCCGGCCACCCGGCCGGCAACCTCGTCACCGGTACGGTCACCAGCGCCGGTGCCGGCCCTGTCTTCGTCTTCCCGGGCCAGGGCGCGCAGTCGGCGCGGATGGCCGCCGGCCTCGTCGGCCGGACGCCGGTGTTCGACGCGAAGCTGGCCGAGTGCCAGCGGGCCCTCGCCCCGTACCTGGACGTGGACCTCGTGTCGGTGCTGACCGGCGACGACGAGTCGTGGCTGGAGCGGGTCGAGGTCGTGCAGCCCGTGCTGTGGGCCGTCGGCATCGCCCTCGCGGCCGTGTGGCGCGCGGCGGGCGTCGTCCCGGACGCGGTCGTCGGCCACTCGCAGGGCGAGATCGGCGCGGCGTGCGTGGCGGGCATCCTGAGCCTGGACGACGCCGCGAGGACCGTGGCGCTGCGCTCCCGCGCCCTGGCGGTGCTGCGCGGCACCGGCACGATGGCGTCGGTGGACCTGTCGGCTGACGCGGTCGCCGAGCGCCTGCCGGCGTTCCCGGGCGTCGGTGTCGCGGCGGTCAACGGCCCGTCCACCGTCGTGGTCTCCGGCCCGCCGCAGCCCGTCGCCGACCTCGTCGCGGCGTGCCAGGCCGAGGGCCTGCGCGCCCGGCTCATCCCCGTGGACTACGCCTCCCACTCCGAGGCCGTGCAGCAGGTCGCCGAGCAGTTGCGCGCGGACCTGGCCGACGTCACCCCGCAGGCCGGCCACACCCGCCTGGTCTCCACGCTCACCGGGGACTGGGTCGACCCGGCCTCGATGACCGCGGACTACTGGTACGACAACCTGCGCCGCACCGTGCGGTTCGACGCCGCCGTCCGGACGGCGATCGCCGCCGGGCACACCACGTTCGTGGAGATCAGCCCGCACCCCGTGCTGACCATGCCGGTCACGGCGATCCTCGACGACACCGGCGTCACCGGCCACACGCTGGGCAGCCTGCGCCGTGGTGACGACGACGCGACCCGGCTGCTGGCCAACCTCGCCACCGCGTACGCCATCGGCCTGCCCGTCGACCTCGCGAACGTCCTCGCCGAGACCGAGGTGGCGCCGCTGCCCACGTACGCCTTCGACCACCAGCGGTTCTGGCTGGACGGCAGCGGCGGCCCCGACCTGCAGAGCCTGCTCCAGGGCGCGGCCGGCGGCGACCCCAGCGACACGAGCTTCTGGGCGGCCGTGGAACGCGGGGACGTCACCGCCCTCGCCGAGACCATCGCCACCGAGGACACCCCGGCCCACGAGGTTCTCGACGCCCTGCTGCCGGCCCTGCCGCTGCTCACCTCCTGGCGCCGGCAGCGGCGCCGCCAGTCCGACATCGACAGCTGGCGCTACCAGGACACCTGGAAGCCGCTGACCGGCGTCACCAACCGGGGCATGAGCGGCACCTGGGTCGTCGTGCTGCCCACCGGCGACATCATCGAGCCCTGGCAGGACGCCTGCGTCGAGGCGTTCGCGGCGGCCGGCGCGACGCTCGTCCCGGTGCCCGTCTCCACCCCCGACGTCGACCGCGACCAGTTCGGCAAGCTGCTTCAGGAGGCGCTCGCCGCCGCGCCGGGCGGCGCCGACGCCGCCGCCGAGGTGACCGGTGTGGTCTCGCTGCTCGCCTTCGACGAGCTGGCCCACCCGCTGCACCCGTCGGTGCCCGGCGGCTTCGCCGCCACCGTCGCGCTCTTCCAGGCCCTCGGTGACCTCGGCCTGCGCGCCCCGATGTGGAGCGTCACCTCCGGCGCCGCGTCCGTCGGCATGGCCGACCTGCTGCGCTCCCCGGTGCAGTCGCTGGTCTGGGGCTTCGGCCGGGTCGCCGCGCTGGAGCACCCGCAGCGCTGGGGCGGTCTCGTGGACCTGCCGGAGGCCGTCGACGAGCGCTGCGCCGACCTGCTGGTCGCGGCCCTCACCGCCGCCGGTGAGGAGGACCAGATCGCGGTACGCCCCGGCGGACTGCTCGCCCGCCGGCTCACCCGGGTCCCGCTCGGCGAGAGCCAGCCCGCGAACCCGTGGCAGCCGTACGGCACGGCGCTGGTCACCGGCGGCACCGGCGCGCTCGGTGGGCACGCCGCCCGCTGGCTGGCCCGCAGCGGCGTGGAGAACATCGTGGTCGTCAGCCGGCGGGGCATGGCCGCGCCGGGCGCGCAGCAGCTCGTCGACGACCTCACCGAGCTGGGCGCCCAGGCCACCGTCGTCGAGTGCGACGCCTCCGACCGGGACGCGCTGGCCGACCTGATCGACGCGATCCCCGCCGAGTACCCGCTCACCACTGTCGTGCACGCCTCCGCCGTGCTCGACGACGCCATGATCAACGACATCCGGCCGGAGCAGATCGAGCGGGTGCTCCAGGCCAAGGTCGACGTCGCGTACAACCTGCACGAGCTGACCCTCGACCACGAGCTGTCGGCGTTCATCATGTTCTCGTCCTTCGCCGGCAGCGTGGCCAGCTCCGGCGTCGGCAACTACGCCCCGAGCAACGCGTTCCTCGACGCCCTCGCCCAGCACCGGCGTGGCCTCGGCCTGACCGCCACCTCCATCGCCTGGGGGGCGTGGGCCGGCGGCGGCATGGCCGACGGGCCGCTCGGCGAGCTGCTGCACCGCCACGGCGTGCCCGAGATGACCCCCGAGGCGGCCATCGCCGCGCTGCACCAGGCCGTGGACCACGGCGAGGCGTTCCTGACCATCGCCGACATCGCCTGGGAACGGTTCTCCGTCGCCTTCACCGCCACCCGGCCCGGCCCGCTGATCAGCGACCTGCCGGACGTGCGGCGCCTCGTCACTGCCGAGCAGGTGGCCAGCGTGGAGGCCGGCGACGGCCCGGAGACGTTGCAGGACCGGCTCGCCGGCCTGCCCGCCGCCGAGCGGCTCGCCGTGCTGCTCGGCCTGGTCCGCAGCCAGGTCGCCGCCGTGCTCAACTACCCGTCCGCCGAGTCGGTGGACGAGCACCGGGCGTTCCGGGAGCTGGGCTTCGACTCCGTCACCGCCGTCGAGCTGCGCAACCGGCTCGGCTCGGCCACCGGCGTGGCCCTGCCGGTCACCCTGGTCTTCGACTACCCGACCCCGACGACCCTGGCGGAGTACCTCTTCGCCGAGGTCGCCCACGACGACGTGGTCACCCCGACCGCCCTCCTCGACGATCTGGACCGGATCGCCGACAGCCTCGACGTGGTGGCGCGGGACGAGGCGGCCCGGGTGCGGGCCACCGTACGCCTGCAGGCGATGCTGTCCCGGCTCGCCCAGGACAGCGGTGGCGCCGACATCGGCCGGCACCTCGACGACGCCACCGACGACGAGTTGTTCGCGATGGTCGACAAGGACCTCGGCATCTCCTGACCTTCCAGCTCCAGCTCTCTCCCGTCCCTTTCGAGGAAGCGGCACTCCGATGGCCAACGAAGACAAGCTCCGCGATTACCTCAAGCGGGTCATGGCTGATCTCCACGACACCCGCCGCCGGCTCAGTGAGGCACAGTCCCAGGAACTGGAGCCGGTGGCGATCGTGGCGATGAGCTGCCGGTTGCCGGGCGGGGTGCGCAACCCCGACGACCTGTGGGAGCTGTTGCGGGACGGCCGGGACGCGGTCACCCCCTTCCCCGACGACCGGGGCTGGGACCTGGAGCGCCTCTACCACCCCGACCCCGACCACCCGGGCACCTCGTACGCCCGGGAGGGCGGGTTCGTCGACGGGGCCGGGGACTTCGACTCCGCCTTCTTCGGCATCTCGCCCCGCGAGGCGCTGACCATGGACCCCCAGCAGCGGTTGCTGCTGGAGACGTCCTGGGAGGCGGTCGAGGCCGCCGGGATCGACCCGGCCTCGCTGCGCGGCAGCCGGACCGGGGTGTTCGTCGGCACCAACGGGCAGGACTACGGGACCCTGCTGATGATGTCGCCCGACGGCGACGAGGGGCACTCGATGACCGGGGGCGCGGCGGCCGTCGCGTCGGGCCGGGTGTCGTACACCCTCGGGCTCGAAGGGCCGGCCGTCTCCATCGACACGGCCTGCTCGTCGTCGCTTGTGGCACTGCACCTCGCGGTGCAGGCGCTGCGGGCGGGGGAGTGCGACCTGGCGCTGGCCGGCGGCGTGACCCTGATGGCCACCCCGGGCCTCTACATCGGATCCAGCCGGCAGCGCGCCCTCTCCACGGACGGGCGGTGCAGGTCGTTCGCCGCCAGCGCCGACGGCGCCGGGTTCTCCGAGGGCGTCGGCTGGCTGCTGGTCGAGCGGCTGTCGGACGCCCGCCGCAACGGACACCACGTCCTCGCGGTGGTCCGCGGCACCGCCGTCAACCAGGACGGCGCGTCGAACGGGCTGACCGCCCCGAACGGGCCGGCGCAGCAGCGGGTGATCAGCCAGGCCCTCGCCTCCGCCCGGCTCTCCACCGCCGACGTCGACGTCGTGGAGGCGCACGGCACCGGCACCAAGCTGGGCGACCCGATCGAGGCGCAGGCGCTCATCGCCACGTACGGGCAGGACCGGGGGGACGCCCCGCCGCTGCTGCTCGGCTCGGTGAAGTCGAACATCGGCCACGCCCAGGCCGCCGCCGGCGTGGCCGGGGTGATCAAGCTGGTGCTCGCCATCCGGCACGGCGTCGTCCCGGCGACGCTGCACGTCGACGCCCCGTCCCCGCACATCGACTGGACGGCCGGCGCGGTGGAACTGGCCACCGAGGCCCGGCCGTGGCCCGAGACGGGCCGGGCGCGGCGGGGCGCCGTCTCCTCGTTCGGCATCTCCGGCACCAACGCCCACGTGATCATCGAGCAGCCGGACGAGTCGGCCGAGGAGCGCCGCGCCGAATCCGCCCCCGGGCTGGTCGCGGCCGACGCGCTCCTCTGGCCGGTGTCGGCCCGGTCGAAGGCCGCCCTGGCCGGGCAGGCCGCGCGGCTCGCGTCGCACCTGCGCCAGCGCGACGGGCTGGAGCCGGCCGCGGTGGGCTGGTCCCTGGCGGCCACCCGGTCGACGTTCGACCACCGCGCCGCCGTGGTCGGCTCGACCGCCGACGAGCTGCTGGCGGGGCTGGACGCGGTCGCGGCCGGCCTGCCCGCCGGGAACGTCGTCAGCGGTGTGGCGTCGGGCCCCGGCGCGGGCCCGGTGTTCGTCTTCCCCGGTCAGGGCGCGCAGTCGGCGCGGATGGCCGCCGGCCTCGTCGGCCGGACGCCGGTGTTCGATGCGAAGCTCGCCGAGTGCCAGCGGGCCCTCGACCCGTATCTCGCCGTCGACGTGGTGTCGGTGCTGACCGGCGACGACGAGTCGTGGCTGGAGCGGGTCGAGGTCGTGCAGCCGGTGCTGTGGGCCGTCGGCATGGCGCTCGCCGCCGTGTGGCAGCACGCCGGGGTCACCCCGGCCGCGGTGATCGGCCACTCGCAGGGCGAGATCGGCGCGGCCTGCGTCGCCGGCATCCTCAGCCTCGAGGACGCCGCGAAGGCGGTGGCGCTGCGTTCCCGCGCCCTGACCGTGCTGCGCGGCACCGGCACGATGGCGTCGGTGGACCTGTCGGCCGACGCGGTCGCCGAGCGGCTGCCGGCCTTCCCCGGCGTCGGGGTGGCGGCGGTCAACGGCCCGTCCACCGTCGTGGTCTCCGGCCCGCCGCAGCACGTCGCCGACCTGGTGCAGGCGTGCCAGGCCCAGGGGGTCCGGGCCCGGTTGATCCCCGTGGACTACGCGTCGCACTCGCCCGCCGTGCAGGAGGTCGCCGAGCAGTTGCGCGCCGACCTGGCCGACGTGACGCCGCAGGTCGGCCACACCCGCCTGGTCTCCACCCTCACCGGGGACTGGGTCGACCCGATCTCCATGGGCGCGGACTACTGGTACGACAACCTGCGCCGGACGGTGCTCTTCGACACGGCGGTGCGGGTGGCCGTCGCCGCCGGGCACACCACGTTCGTGGAGATCAGCCCGCACCCGGTGCTGACGATGCCGGTCACGGCGATCCTCGACGACACCGGAGTCACCGGCCACACCCTGGGCAGCCTGCGCCGCGACGACGACGACGCGACCCGGCTGCTGACCAACCTCGCCGCGGCACACGCCATCGGCCTGCCCGTCGACCTGACGAAGGTCCTGCCCGCCGCGCCCACCGTCGACCTGCCCACGTACGCCTTCGACCACCACCGGTACTGGCCCGCCCCGCCGGCCTTCCTCGCCGCGCCCGACGGCGAGCCGGACCTCGACCGGTGGCGCTACCGGGTCACCTGGCAGGCCGTGCCCGACCTGCCGCTGACCTGGCTCGCCGGCACCTGGCTCGTCCCGGTGCCCGCGGCGCTGGCCGGGGACCCCCTGGTCGCCGACGTGCTGTCGGCGCTCGGCAACTTCGGCGCGGACGTCGTACCCGTGGAACTGGACGCCACCGACGACCCGGCGGCGCTGGCCGAACCGCTGCGCGCCGCGCTCGCCGGCCCGGACGGACCCGTCGCCGTGCTCTCCCTGCTGGGCCTGGACGAGCGGGCGCACCCGGAGCACCCGGCGACCTCGCTGGCCGTCTCGGGCACCGCCCTGCTGGTGCAGGCGCTCGGGACGCTCGGCGTCGAGGCGCCGCTGTGGTGCGCGACCCGGGGAGCCGTCGCGGTCAGCGCCGACGACCCGGCACCGAGCCCCGTCGCCGCCGCCGTCTGGGGGCTCGGCCGCGCGGTCGCCCTCGAACACCCCGCCCGCTGGGGCGGCCTGCTCGACCTGCCGCACACCCTCGACGCGCAGGCCGGCGCCCTGCTCTGCGCGGCGCTCGGCGCCGGCGGCGAGGACCCGTTCGGCGGTGGCGCCGACCAGTTCGGCGACGACGACGGCGCGGAGCAGTTCGGCGGCGACGAGGACCAGCTCGCCGTGCGCGAGTCCGGGGTCTTCGTCCGCCGGCTCACCCGGCTCACCGAACCCGAGCCGGCCGCGTCCGGCGACGCCGTCGACGACACCTGGCGGATGCGCGGCACCGTGCTGATCACCGGCGGCACCGGCGGGCTGGGCGGGCACCTGGCCCGCTGGGCGGCCCGCTCCGGCGCCGCGCACGTCCTGCTGGCCAGCCGGCGTGGCCCGGACGCCCCGGGCGCCGCCGAACTGGAGGCGGAGCTGACCGGCCTCGGCGTACGGGTCACCGTGGCCCGCTGCGACGTCGCCGACCGGGCGCAGGTGGCCGACCTGCTGGCCGCCGTCCCCGCCGACGCCCCGGTGACCGCCGTGCTGCACACCGCCGCCGTCCTCGACGACGGGATCGTCGACACCGTCACCCCGCAGCGCCTGCACACCGTCGCCGCACCCAAGTGCGCTGCCGCCGTCCACCTGGACGAGCTGACCCGCGACCTCGACCTCGACGCCTTCGTGCTGTTCTCCTCGGTCGCCGGCACCACCGGCAACGCCGGGCAGGGCGCGTACGGCGCGGCGAACGCGTTCCTCGACGCCCTCGCCGAGCGGCGCCGGGCCGAGGGCTTGCCCGCCCTCTCGGTGGCCTGGGGCGCGTGGAGCGGGGCCGGCCTGCCCGCCGACAACGAACGCGCCCAGCAGCGACTGCGCCGGGGCGGCATGCTCGGCATGGACCCGGACCTGGCCGTCGAGGCCCTCGCCCGGGCGCTGCGGCGCGGCGAGACCACGACCCTGATCGCCGACATCGACTGGGCCCGCTTCGCCCCCGCGTTCACCCTGGTCCGGCCCAGCCCGCTGATCGGCGACCTCGAAGAGGTGCGCGAGGCGACGCGGCCGGCCCCGCAGGAGGCCGCCGAGGAGGCGACGGACGTACCGTCGGCCCTGGCGCGGCGGCTCGCCGGGCTCGCCGCGACGGAGCGCGCCGCGACGCTGCTGGAGCTGGTCCGCCAGTGCGCGGCGACCGCGCTCGGCTACGGCGCGGCCGACGACATCCCGGCCACCCTGCCCTTCCGCGACCTCGGCCTGGACTCGCTGACCGCCGTGGACATGCGCAACTTCCTGGCCACCGCCACCGACCTGCGGCTGCCCGCGACGCTCGCCTTCGACTACCCGAACCCGACGGCGCTCGCCGCGCACCTCGACGAACTGCTCACCGGGGCCGCCCCGGACGTGGCCACCCCCGCCCCGGCCGCGCCGGCCGACGACGACGAGCCGATCGCCATCGTGGCGATGAGCTGCCGCCTGCCCGGCGGGGCGGACACCCCGGAGCAGCTGTGGCAGCTCCTCGCAGGCGGCGGCGACGCGATCGGCGAGTTCCCCACCGACCGGGGCTGGGACCTCGACCGGCTCTTCGACTCCGACCCGGAGAAGGAGGGCACCAGCTACGCCCGCGAGGGCGGATTCGTCACCGGGGCCGCCGACTTCGACGCCGGCTTCTTCGGCATCAGCCCCCGCGAGGCCCTGGCCATGGACCCGCAGCAGCGGCTCCTGCTGGAGGCGTCCTGGGAGGCGATCGAGCGGGCCGGGATCGACCCGCACGCGCTGCGCGGCAGCCCCACCGGCGTCTTCGTCGGCACCAACTACCAGGACTACCGGAACCTGATGTTCAGCGCCGAGGGCGCCGAGGGGCACCTGATGACCGGCAACGCCGGCAGCGTGCTCTCCGGCCGGGTGTCGTACACCCTCGGGCTGGAGGGGCCCGCCGTCTCGGTCGACACCGCCTGCTCGTCGTCGCTGGTCGCGCTGCACTGGGCCTGCCAGGCGCTGCGCCGCTCGGAGTGCTCCCTCGCCCTCGTCGGCGGCGTCACCGTCATGTCCACCCCCGGGGTGTTCGTCGGCTTCAGCCGGCAGCGGGGGCTCGCCCCGGACAGCCGGGTCAAGGCGTTCGCCTCCGCCGCCGACGGCACCAGCTGGGGCGAGGGCCTCGGCCTGCTGCTCGTCGAGCGGCTCTCCGACGCCCGCCGCAACGGCCACCCCGTGCTCGCCGTGATCCGGGGCAGCGCCGTCAACCAGGACGGCGCCTCCAACGGCCTGACCGCCCCGAACGGGCCGTCGCAGCAGCGGGTGATCCGGCAGGCGCTCGCCAACGCCGGCCTCACCCCGGCCGACGTGGACGCCGTCGAGGCGCACGGCACCGGCACGAAGCTCGGCGACCCCATCGAGGCGCAGGCCCTGCTCGCCACGTACGGCCAGCGGCCCGCCGACCAGCCGCTCTGGCTCGGCTCGATCAAGTCCAACATCGGGCACACACAGGCCGCCGCCGGCGTCGCCGGGATCATCAAGATGGTGCTGGCGCTGCGGCACGGCTACCTGCCGCAGACCCTGCACGTCGACGAGCCGACCGACCAGGTGGACTGGTCCGTCGGCGCGGTCGAGCTGCTCGGCGAGGGCCGCCCGTGGCCGGTCACCGACCACCCGCGCCGCGCGGCCGTCTCCTCGTTCGGCATCAGCGGCACCAACGCGCACACCATCCTGGAGCAGGCCCCGGAGCCGTCCGTCGTCGAGCCGCCGACGGGGGAGCCGGCCGGGCTGCCGGTGGTGCCGGTGCTGCTGTCGGGACGTACGGCGGTCGCGCTGGCCGCCCAGGCGGACCGCTGGGCCGAGCAGCTCACCGGGCTGGAGGCCCCCCGGACGGTCGACGTGGGCTGGTCGTCGGCGGTCTCCCGGGCCACCCTGGAGCACCGGGCCGTCGTGCTGGCCACCGACCGGATCGCGCTGGGCGCCGGGCTGCGCGCCCTCGGCGCCGGTGAGGACTCGCCGCTGGTGGTCACCGGCGTGGCCGCGTCCCGGCCGAAGGTGGCGTACCTGTTCTCCGGGCAGGGGGCGCAGCGGGCCGGGATGGGTCGCGAGCTGGCCGAGGCGTTCCCGGTCTTCGCCGCCGCGCTCGACGAGGCCTGCGCCGCACTCGACCCGCACCTGCCCCGCCCGCTGAAGCCGCTGCTCTTCGCCGAGCCCGACACCGGAGAGGCCGAGGCGCTGGACCGGACCGAGTTCACCCAGCCGGCGCTCTTCGCCGTGGAGGTGGCGCTGTTCCGGCTGTTCGAGGCGTGGGGGGTGCGCCCCGACGCGGTCGCCGGGCACTCCATCGGCGAGTTCGCCGCCGCCCACGCCGCCGGGGTGCTCTCCCTGGCCGACGCCGCCGAGCTGGTCGCCGCCCGGGGCCGGCTGATGCAGGCGCTGCCGGCCGGCGGGGCGATGCTAGCCATCGCCGCCACCGAGGCCGAGGTGACCGCCGGGCTCGGCGACCGCGCCGACCGGGTCTCCGTCGCCGCCGTCAACGGTCCCGCCGCCGTCGTGGTGTCCGGGGCCGGCGACGCCGTCGAGGAGCTGGCCGCCGAGTGGACCGCGCGGGGCGTCCGGATCCGGCGGCTGACGGTCAGCCACGCGTTCCACAGCCCGCTGATGGAACCGGTGCTCGACGACCTCGCCGCCGTCGCCGGACGGCTGCGGTACCAGGACCCGACCATCCCGATGATCTCCACCGTCACCGGCGCGCCGGTCGACGCGGCGGAGATCGGCACGCCGGAGTACTGGGTGCGGCACGCCCGCGACGCCGTGCGCTTCGGCGACGCCGTCGCGGCGCTGCGGGAGCGCAACGTCACCGGCTACGTCGAGATCGGCCCGGACGGGGTGCTCACCGCCCTCGCCCAGGCCGTCCTGGCCGGGGGCGCCCCGACCGGCGGCCGGGCCCCGCTGGTCGTGCCGGCCCTGCGCCGGGACCGCCCCGAGCCGACCACCCTGCTGCGGGCGGTCGCCGCGCTGCACACCCACGGCGTCTCCCCGGACTGGTTCGCCCTCTACGCGGGCACCGGCGCGCAGCGCGTCGACCTGCCCACCTACACGTTCGACCGGCAGCGCTACTGGCCGGAGCCGCCGCCGTGGGCCAGCCTGGCGGCCGAGGACGACCGCACCGACGTCGAGCGCCGCTTCTGGGCGGCCGTCGAGGCCGAGGACCTCGAGTCGCTGGCCCGCGACCTGGACGTCGACCGCGACCAGCCGTTCGGGACGGTGCTGCCCGCGCTCTCCGCCTGGCGGCGGCGCGGCCGGGAACGGTCCCTGGTCGACGGCAGCCGGTACCGGGTCGTCTGGGAGCCCATCGAGGAGACCCCGCAGGAGCAGGACCCGGGCCGCTGGCTGGTGCTGCTGCCCGCCGACCGGGCCGACGACCCCGACCTGAACTCCTGCACCTGGGCCCTGGGCACCGACGTGACGATCGTGCCCGTGGACACCGGCGCCGACCCCGACGAGCTGTGCGGCGGGTTCGCCGACGTGCTCACCGAGGCACTCGGCGAGGACGGGGGGCCGCTGTCGATCCTCTCCTTCCTCGGCCTGGACGACGCCCCGCACGCCGAGCACCCGGCGCTGCCGCGTGGCCTCGCCGCGACCGTGCACCTGCTCCAGCAGCTCGTCGACCTCGACGCCCCGGCCCGGCTCTGGTCCGTGACCCAGGGTGCCGTCGGGGTCGGCGACGGCGACGTCCCGGCCAACCCGCGGCAGGCGATGCTGTGGGGCCTGGGCCGGGTGGCCGCGCTGGAACAGCCCGCCCGCTGGGCCGGTCTGGTCGACCTGCCCACCGACCTCGAGCCCTGGACGGCGATGCGGCTCGGCGGCATCCTCACCGGCGGCGGCGTGGAGGACCAACTCGCCGTCCGCGAGTCCGGGGTGCTGGTGCGGCGGCTCGTCCCGGCCGTCACCGACGGGGAGCCCGCGCCGTGGCAGCCCCGGGGCACGGTCCTGATCACCGGCGGCACCGGCGCGCTCGGCGGGCACGTGGCCCGCTGGGTGGCCGGCGCCGGCGCGGAACGGGTGGTGCTGACCAGCCGGCGCGGCACCGACACCCCCGGCGCCGCCGAGCTGCTCGCCGAGCTGACCGGCCTCGGGGTGGACTGCCGGGTCGCCCGCTGCGACGCCGCCGACCGGAACGCGGTGGCCGAGCTCCTGGCCGACCTCGGGCGGGAGGGACCGCCGCTGCGCGCGGTGGTGCACGCCGCGGGCGTCAGCGAGGTGGTGCCGCTGGCCGACACCACCCTGGAGGACCTGGCGTACGTCATCGCCCCGAAGCTGTCCGGCGCCGAGCACCTCGACGAGCTGCTCGACGGCGTCGACCTGGACGCGTTCGTGCTCTTCTCGTCCATCTCGGCGGTGTGGGGCAGCGGCGGGCAGGGCGCGTACGCGGCCGGCAACGCCTACCTGGACGCGCTCGCCGAGCGGCGCCGCGGCCGGGGCCTGGCGGCCACCTCCGTCGCCTGGGGGCCGTGGACCGAGTCCGGCATGTACACCGAGGGGGCGGCGGAGCAGCTGCTCCGCCGCGGCCTGCGGGTGATGCCGCCCGGCGTGGCGATGGCCGGGCTGCGGCACGCCCTGGCCGCCGGCGACACCTGCGTCACCGTCGCCGACGTCGACTGGGCCACCTTCGCGCCGCTGTTCACCTCGCTGCGGCCCAGCCCGCTGCTGGCCGACCTGCCGGCCGTACGCGAGCTGGCCGTCACCCCCGCCGACGCGCCGGACGCCACCGCGCCCGTCGCGCGGGACCTGCTCGCCGAGTTGCGGGCGCTGCCCGGCGACGAGCGGCGGGCCGCGCTGCTGGAGATGGTGCGCGTCGACGCGGCGAAGGTGCTCGGCCACTCCTCCGGCGACGTGATCGAGACGGACCGGGGCTTCCTGGACCTCGGCTTCGACTCGCTCACCGCCGTGGAGCTGCGCAACCTGCTCACCGCGGCCACCGGGCACGACCTGCCCACCACTGTGGTCTTCGACTATCCGACGCCGGCCGGCCTGGCCGACCACCTGTACGAGGAGCTCTTCGCCGACGGCGACGGGGAGTTCGGCGAGGCCGGCGACGAGGAGTCGGTCCGCCGGGCCCTCGCCGCGATCCCGCTGGACGAGCTGCGGCGGACGGGTCTGCTCGACCAGCTGCTCCAGCTGGCCCGCACGAGCGCCGGTCCGCCGGCCGTGGCGTCCGCCGCCCCGGCCGCGCCCGAGGCGCAGATCCACGAACTCGACGTCGCCGGCCTGGTCCGGATGGCCCTGGAAGGCTCCGACTCGTGATCCGGCCGGCCCTGAGGAGCCCCCGATGAGTGTTTCACTGGACGAGGTCGTCGGCGCGCTGCGCGCGTCCCTGCTCGACAACCAGAAGCTCAAGCAGCAGAACCAGCAGCTCACCGCCGCGCTCAGCGAGCCGGTGGCGATCATCGGCATGAGCTGCCGGTTCCCCGGCGGCGTCGGGTCGCCGGAGCAGTTGTGGGACCTGGTGGCCGACGGCACCGACGCGATGTCGGCGTTCCCCGACGACCGGGGCTGGGACCTGGGGGCGCTCTACGACCCCGATCCCGACCCGGACAGCCGGGGCACGTCGTACGTGCGGGAGGGCGGGTTCCTCTACTCCGCCGGGGACTTCGACCCCGCCTTCTTCGGCATCAGTCCCCGCGAGGCCCTCGCGATGGACCCGCAGCAGAGGCTGCTGCTGGAGACCGCCTGGGAGGCGTTCGAGCGGGCCGGCATCGACCCGACCACGCTGCGCGGCGCGCCCACCGGCGTGTACGCGGCGACCAGCAGCCAGGGCGACTACGCCGCGCTGCTCACCGGGGTCAGCGGCGGCGTCGAGGGCTACCTCGGCACCGGTAGCGCCGCCGCCGTGGCCAGCGGCCGGATCTCGTACGCCCTGGGACTGGAGGGGCCGGCGGTCACCGTCGACACCGCCTGCAGCTCGTCCCTGGTCGCGCTGCACCTCGCCTGCCAGGCGCTGCGGCTGGGGGAGTGCACCATGGCGCTGGTCGGCGGGGTGTCGGTGATGGCCACCCCGACCGTCTTCGTCGAGTTCTCCCGCCAGCGCGGCCTGTCCACCGACGGCCGGTGCAAGTCGTTCGCCGCCGCCGCCGACGGCACCGGCTGGTCCGAGGGGGCCGGCATGCTGCTTGTCGAGCGGCTCTCCGACGCCCGCCGCAACGGCCACCCGATCCTCGCCGTGGTGCGCGGCAGCGCGGTCAACCAGGACGGGGCGAGCAGCGGGCTGACCGCCCCGAACGGCCCGTCCCAGCGGCGGGTGATCCGGCAGGCCCTGACCAACGCGGGGCTGACCGCCGACCAGGTGGACGTCGTCGAGGCGCACGGCACCGGCACGACGCTCGGCGACCCGATCGAGGCGCAGGCGTTGCTGGCCACGTACGGGAAGGACCGCCGCGCCGACCGGCCGTTGTGGCTGGGGTCGGTGAAGTCGAACATCGGGCACACCCAGGCCGCCGCGGGCGTCGCCGGGGTGATGAAGATGGTCCTGGCGATGCGGCACGGGGTGCTGCCGCCCACCCTGCACGTGGACGAGCCCACCCCGCACGTCGACTGGTCGGCCGGGGCGGTGTCCCTGCTGACCGGGGCGGAGCCCTGGCCGGAGACCGGGCAGCCGCGCCGGGCCGGGGTCTCCGCGTTCGGGATCAGCGGCACCAACGCGCACGTCATCATCGAGCAGGCCGCCGAAGCGGACACCGACGACGCCCGCCCGGCCGGTACGCCCGCCCCGCCGACCCCCTGGATCGTCTCCGCCCGCTCCGCGCCGGCCCTGGCCGGGCAGGCCCGGCGGCTGCTGGACCACCTGGCCGACCACCCCGACCTGGCCCCGGCCGACGTGGCGTACTCGCTTGTCACCACCCGCGCGGCGCTGCCGCACCGGGCAGCGGTGATCGGCGAGGACCGCGACGCGCTGCTGGCCGGCCTGCGCGCGGTCGCCGAGGAGCGCAACACGTCCGGCGTGGTACGCGGCGTGGCCCGCCCGGCCGGCAAGGTCGCCTTCCTCTTCACCGGCCAGGGCGCCCAGCGCCTCGGCATGGGCGCCGAGCTGTGCCGCCGGTTCCCGGTGTTCGCCGCCGCCTTCGACGAGGTGGCCGGGGAACTGGACCGGCACCTGAGCCGGCCGCTGCGGGAGGTGGTCTTCGCCGATCCCGACTCGCCCGAGGCGGCGCTGCTGGACCGTACCGAGTTCACCCAGCCGGCACTGTTCGCCTACGAGGTCGCCGCCTACCGGCTGGTCACGGCGTGGGGGCTGCGCCCGCAGCACCTGCTCGGCCACTCGGTCGGCGAGCTGGCCGCGGCGCACGTCGCCGGCGTGCTGTCGCTGGCCGACGCCGCGGCCCTGGTGGCCGCCCGGGGCCGGCTGATGCAGCAGCTGCCGGCTGGCGGGGCGATGCTGGCGGTGCGGGCGTCGGAGGCCGACGTGACCCCGCTGCTCGACGAGCGGGTGTCGCTGGCCGCCGTGAACGGCCCCCGGTCGGTGGTGCTCTCCGGCGACGAGGAGGCTGTGCTCGCGGCCGGTGCGCGGCTGGCCGCCGAGGGCCGGCGGTCCCGCCGGCTGCGGGTCAGCCACGCCTTCCACTCGGCCCGGATGGACGCCATGCTGGCCGACTTCCGGGTCGTCGCGGAGAAGGTCACCTGGCATCCGCCGACCCTGCCTGTCGTCTCCGACCGCACCGGCGAGCCGCTCACCGCCGCCCAGGCCACCGACCCGGGCTACTGGGTCGACCACGTCCGGGACACCGTCCGCTTCCACGAGGGCGTCGCCACCCTGGCCGCCGCCGGCGTGGGGACCTTCCTGGAGCTCGGCCCCGACGGCGCCCTGACCGCGCTGGCCCGCGAGTGCCTGCCCGACGTCGAGCCGGCGGCCTTCGTGCCGCTCGGCCGCCGGGACCAGCCCGAGCCGGCCAGCCTGCTCGCCGCGCTCGCCGCCGTCGACCTGCGCGGCGCCGGGGTGGACTGGCCGGCCCTCTTCGCCGGCAGCGACGCCGCGCGCGTCGAGCTGCCCACCTACGCCTTCCACCACGAGCGGTACTGGCCGGATCCGCCCGCCGTCGACCTCCGTCAGCCCGCCGCGCCGAGCGACGACGAGGAGTTCTGGGCCGCCGTGACCCAGGACCGGCCGGCCGTGCTGGCCGCCGCGCTCGGCCTGGACGCCGACCGGCAGGAGGCGCTCGCCGAGCTGCTGCCCGCCCTGGCGTCCTACCGGGACCGGCGGCGCCGCGGTTCCGCCCTGGACGGCCTGCGGTACCGCGCCGACTGGGTCCGCGTCGCCGCGCCCTCCGGCACCGCGACGACCGGCGGCTGCCTGGTGGTGGCCGGGACGTGGACCGACGCCACGGGCGTGCTGGCCGCACTGCGCGCCGAGGGACTGGACCCGGTGCTCGTGACCGTGGGCGACGACCCGGACGAGATCGCCCGGGCCGTCGCGCACGCCGGAGGCAGCCCGTCGGTCGTGGTCTCGCTGCTGGCGACGGAGGCCACGGGGACGGTCGCGCTGGCCGGGACCGCCGCGCTCGTCCGGGCCCTCGCCGGCACCGGGGGCAACGCGCCGGTGTGGACCGTGACCCGGGGCGCGGTGGCCGTCGACGCCGACGATGCCGCGCCCGGCGTCGCCGGCGCGTACCTCTGGGGCCTGGGTCGGGTGCTGGCGTTGGAACAGCCGCGCCTCTGGGGCGGGCTGGTCGACCTGCCGGCGGAGCCGGACGACGCCGCGCTCGCCGCGCTCGCCCGGCTCGTCGCGGCCGGCGGCGACGAGGACCAGCTGGCGGTGCGTTCCGGCGGGGTGTACGCGCGGCGGCTGTCGCGCGCCCCGGCCGGCACCGCCGCCGACGCCGACTGGCGGCCCCGGGGCGGGGTCCTGGTGCACGGGGCCGCGGCGGTGCGCACCCCGCACCTGCTGCGGTGGCTCGCCGACCGCGGCGCCACCCATCTCGTCCTCGCCGGTCCCGGGGTGCCCGCCGGCACGATCGGCCGGGACGTCGCCGTCACCGTCGTCGACGACCTCGACGGGCTGCCCGAGGCGCTGGACCGGCTGGCCGACGCCGGGACCGTGGTCCGCACCGTCCTGCACGTCGCCGACTCCGACGGGGCCGGCGAACCGGTCGCGGCGCTGGATCCGCGCGAGCTGGCCCACGCCGTGGCCGCCCGTACCGCCGGGGTGGAGCTGCTCGACCGGGCCTGCGCCGGGCGGCCCATCGACGAGTTCGTGGTCTTCACCTCCACCGCCGCCGTCTGGGGCAGCGGGGGAGCGGCAGTCGCCGCCGCCGCCGGCGCCGGGCTGGAGGCGCTGGCCGCCGGCCTGCGCGCCGCCGGCCGCCCGGCCACCGTCGTCGCGTGGGTGCCCTGGGCCGACGAGGTCACCGACCCGGCACAGCTGCGCCGCCGGGGGGTCCGTCCGCTCCCCGCCGAACTGGCCGTGTCCGCGTTGCAGCAGGCCGTGGGCCGCGGCGACGACCAGCTCGCGGTCGCCGACCTCGACTGGCCGGCGTTCGTGCCGGCCTTCACCGCCGTACGGCCCGCACCGCTGCTACGCGGCGTGCCCGAGGCGGCGGCAGTTGCCGACCGGGACGCCGGCCCCGCTGGCGAGGCGACCGACCCCGCCCTGGCCTTCCGGGACCGGCTGGCCGGCACCCCGGCCGGCGATCGGCACGGAATCCTGCTGGATCTGGTCCGCGCGCGCGTGGCCACGGTGCTCGGGCACGCCTCGCCCGGGGCGGTCGAGGCCGACCGGGACTTCCTGGAGCTCGGCTTCGACTCGCTGACCGCACTGGAGCTGCGCGACGCGCTGTGCCAGGAGACCGGGGCGGAGCTGTCGGCCACCCTGCTCTTCGACCATCCCACCCCTACGGCGCTCGCCCGCCACCTGCTCGGTCAGCTCGGCGGCGCGGACGCGGCCGGGGACGGCGCGGACGACGCCGGGGGACCGGCCGCGGAGAGTTCCGGCGGCGGACTGCTCGGCGGGCTGTTCAACCAGCCGAAGGCGCGCGAGGATCCCGCCGGGTACGCCGAACTCCTGGTCAAGCTCGCGCAGTTCCGCCCCAGCTTCAGCGAGCCGGCGCAGCTCACCCGCCCGGCCGGCATCCTCCGGCTGGCCGAGGGCAGCGCCGCGGCGCAGCTGGTGTGCTGCTGCACCATGTCCCTGCTCTCCGGCGCCCACGAGTACGCCCGGCTGGCCGCCGGCTTCCGGGGGGTGCGCAACGTCTGGGCCCTGCCCAACCCCGGGTTCGGCGTGGGCGAGGAGCTGCCCGCCGACCTCGACGCCCTGCTGCGGGTGCACGCCGACACGGTGCTGCGCGCCGTCGGCGCCGGCCCGTTCGTGCTGGCCGGTCACTCGGGTGGCGCGATGGTGGCCAACCTGCTCGCCGGTGAGCTGGAACGTCAGGGCCGCTCGCCGGACGCGGTGGTGCTGATGGACACCTACCCGGCCAACAGCGAGGTGCTCGGCGGGTGGGTGCCGCAGCTGCTCGACGGGATGATCGACCGGGAGACCGCGTACACGCCGATGGACGACTGGCGGACGACCGCGTGGGCCGGCTACCTGCCTCTGTTCCTGGACTGGCAGCCGATCGAGATGGCGGTGCCGACCCTGCTGGTCCGGGCCAGCGAGCCGTTGGGGGAGTGGAACGGCGAGGAGGACGGCTGGCGGTCCCGCTGGCCCTACCCGCACGAGGTGGCGGACGCGGCCGGTGACCACTTCAGCATGGTCGCCGACCGGGGGCCGGAACTCGCCGGCACGCTCCAGCGGTGGCTGGCCGCGCGGGGCCTGTGACCGTTCCCGCCCCTGGCGTGCCCCTAGCGCCCCCTATCGGCGCACACACATCTATCGAACCGACGTTGCAGGACGGAGCATGACGACGTGGACGAGGCAGTGGTGGTCACGGAGCTGGTCAAGCGGTACCAGCCCAACATGCCACCGGCGGTGGACGGGCTGAGTTTCTCCGTCGCCGCCGGTGAGGTCTTCGGCCTGCTCGGGCCGAACGGGGCGGGCAAGACGACGACGATCGGGGTGCTGACCACTCGGGTGCGGGCCACCTCGGGCCGGGCCCGGGTGTGCGGCGCGGACGTGATCGGCGCGCCCGCTGTCGCGCGGCAGTTGCTGGCGGTCGTACCGCAGCGGGTGAACCTGGACCGGGCGTTGACCGTCCGGCAGAACCTGCTGTTCCACGCGGCGTACCACCGCGTGCCCCGGGCGGAGCGCATCCGGCGGGCGGACGAGCTGCTGGACCAGATGGGGCTCAAGGACTTCGCGAACCACCGTACCGACTTCCTGTCCGGCGGCCTCGCCCAGCGCACGATGATCGCCCGCGCGCTGATGCACTCGCCCCGGGTGCTCTTCCTCGACGAGCCGTCCGCGGGCCTCGACCCCCAGTCCCGGCTCTTCGTGCACGACCGGGTCGCCGAGCTGAAGCGGTCCGGGGTGACCGTGGTGGTCACCACGCACGACATGGACGAGGCGGAGAAGCTCTGCGACCGGGTCGGCATCGTCGACCACGGCAAGCTGCTCACCCTGGACACCCCGTCCGCGCTGACCCGTACGCTGCCGGGCAGCAGCACCCTGACCCTCGTGGTGACCCCCGGTGCCCCCGCCGAGCAGGTGCGGGCCGCGCTCGACGCGATCCCGGACGTGGAGCAGGTGGAACACTTCAAGGTGACCGCCCCGGCGCCCGTCGCCGCGCCGGCGTTCCCGGGCATGCCGGCGATGCCGATGCCCGCGCCGGCCCCCGACGCCCCCGTCGACCCGGACGCCCCGCTCTCCTTCCGGGTCTACACCAGCGGCCAGCCGGCCAACGCCATCCCGATGGCGATGAAGATCCTCGCCGACCTGGGCTGCGAGGTCCGTGACCTGAACATCGGCCAGCCCAGCCTGGAAGATGTCTTCATCCACCTGACCGGAAGGGAACTTCGGTGAGCGTCGCCGCCCCCGCCCCCCCGTCCGCGCCGTCGCCGGCCTCGTCGCCGCCGCCGGTGCGCGCGCTGGACCAGTTCGCCACGTTCCGGGCGGTGCTCTCGCGGGACCTGTTCGTCACCGGCCGGGAGCTGGTCGGCTTCCTGCTCCAGGTCTTCATCCAGCCGCTGTTCATGCTGCTGATCTTCGGCAAGGTGCTCAGCGACCTGGGCTACGCCAGCGACGACTTCTCCAACGTGCTGCTGCCCGGCGTCATCGCGCTGAACGCCTTCCTGATCGGCCTGGAGAACACCGCGCTGCCGATGATGATGGACTTCTCCTTCACCCGGGAGATCGAGGACCGTCTCCTGTCGCCCATGGCGATTCCGCTGGTGGCCCTGGAGAAGATCGTCTTCGGTGGCATCCGCGGCCTGATCGCCGGTGTGGTGCTGATCCCGGTCGGCATGCTCATGCTCGGTGTCACCTGGCCCTGGGCGGTCGTGCTCAAGGTGGTCGGGGTGTTGGCGATCGGCGCGCTGGTCGGTGCGGCGGTGGGCCTCGCCTTCGGCACGCTGGTGCCGACGCAGCACATCCAGATCATGTTCACCGTGGTGATGACCCCGATCATGTTCACCGGCGCGACCCAGTTCCCGCTGCTGGGCCTGGACTCGCTGCGCTGGTACCAGGTGATCTGCTCGCTGAACCCGCTCACCTACATCAGCGAGGCGACCCGGTCGCTCGTCGGCCCGCCGGGGGTCGAGTCGCTGCCGCTGTGGCTGTGCATGTGCGTGCTCACCGGGGTCTTCGTGGTGTTCTCGATGATCGGCATGCGTGGCTTCATGCGCCGCGCCGTGGACTAGCCGAACCGCGGTCGCGGACCGCGCGGCCCCGGCAGGGGCGCGCCGGCCCGGCGATCCCCGTCCCCGTTTCCCGTACCACCTCGACGCCGATGGCCCGAGCCGCTTCCGCGGCCCGGGCCATCGGCGTCGGTGGTTCTACCCCATAGGCGGGCACGAATGTCGACATGGTAGGTTAGTCCGAAATAATCGGCACGTAACCCGCCTCTCCAGCGAGCGTTGCCATGCCAGCCGTGGCAGTCTGAGCAGAGGGCGCCAGCTCGAGGTCCCGGCTGTTCCGGAGTGCCAGCCCTTTCGACCCGAGCTTCGCCGCACGTTGCTGCATCGATGTGTATCGATGTCGATCCGCCGCCGACCGAACGGCTCCACGAACAGCCCGCCGGCGCGGCGTACTCCAGGGTCGGACGGCGCGGGTCGCCGCACAGGCGGAAAGGAGTGACGGACGGTGGACATGACCGGAAACGACCGTGACCGGGCGGTACTCGTCGTCGCCTACAACAGCGCGGGGATGTTCAACCCGCTGCTCAACATCGCGGGCGAGTTGAAGGCCCGGGGCGTCGGGAACATCTGGTTCGCATCGACCGAGGACCGCCGGGCAGACGTCGAGGGACTGCGCGGGCCGGGCGAGGTCTCGTTCGTCTCGCTCGGCCCGGCCCGGCCGCAGTCGTCACCGGACACCTGGGACGACGCGACGTACCGGCTGCTGACCACCGGCGACCGGGCGACCAGCTTCGCCCGGTACCTCGACGTCAGCACCGACTACGACCACGTGCGGCAGCTCCACCGGCGCTGCCTCCAGGTCATCGACGAGGTCGGGCCGGTGGTGGCCGTGGTCGACAGCCTCGCCAGCTGGGCGATGGACGCGGCGCAGACCCGGCAGCTGCCCTTCGTGGTCAGCATCTCGCTGCCGCCGTCCAACTTCTTCCAGGAGCAGCTGCCGACGCGCTACCCCGCCCCGTTCTCGGGGCTGCCGGAGCGGATGACGCCCCGGCAGCAGGCGGCCAACGTCGGCTTCCGCAACCGGCTGGTGCGGGCGCTGATGGAGCCGGAGCGGCTGCGGCGCAGCCTCGCCGCCGTGGCCGCCCGGAAGGCGGCCGGCATCCACAACCCGGAGATGCGCCCGGCCGGCTACGTCGAGGCCGCCGAGGCGCTCATGGCGTACACGGTGTTCGGCTTCGAGTACCCCTTCGCGACCGCCCCGGAGAAGCTGCGGATGCTCGGTCCCGTCGTGCCCCGGGAACTGCCGCCGGCCGACGGCGACGACGAACTGACCCGATGGCTCGACGCGCACCCCTCGGTGGTCTACGTCGGCTTCGGCACCATCATGCGACTGTCGCGCGGCCAGGTGGACGCGATCGTCGAGATCGCCGACCGGCTCGGGCCCGAGCACGCCGTGCTGTGGAAGGTGCCCGCGCGCCAGCAGCACCTCCTCCCGCCAACGCGGCGGCTGCCGGGCAACCTGCGGGTGGAGGCGTGGGTGCCGTCGCAGCACCGGGTGCTGGCCCACCCGCACGTGCGGGTCTTCTTCAACCACGGCGCCGCCAACGCCATCCACGAGGCGGTCCACTTCGCCGTGCCGCAGCTGGTGATGCCGTTCTGGCTGGACTGCCCCGACGGGGCGGTGCGCGCGGTCGACAGCGGGGTGGCCCTGTCCGTCGAGCGCGCCGACTCGCCGGACGTCGAGGACGTCCTCGCCAAGCTCGGGCGGCTGCTGGGCGAGGAGACGTTCCGGGTGCGGGCGCAGTTGTGGAGCCGGCGGATGCGCCAGGCCGGCGGGGTCACCGCCGCCGCCGACCTCGTGCTGGAACACCGCGACGAGGCGGCGGCCCATCGTACCGTCGGGCTGGCCGTCGGCTGACTTCCCGGTCGTCGTACGCGCCGCAGGGGCGCGGTGGGCCACACCCACCGCGCCCCTGCGACGTCGGTCAGGACGCGGCGCCCTGGGTCTCGTCAGCCAGCGCCTCCGCGTACGCGACGAGCCGGGACGGCAGGTCCGTGCGCCGCTTGACGTCGAGCTTGCGGTAGACCCGGGTCAGGTGCTGCTCCACCGTGCTCACGGTGATGAAGAGCTTGCTGGAGATCTGCCGGTTGGTGTGCCCCTGGGCGGCCAGCGCGGCGACCCGGCGCTCGGCGTCGCTCAGCCCGTCGTCCGGCTCCTGCAACTCGGCGGCGGCCGGGTACGCCGGCAGCCCGCTGCCCGGCTCCCGACGGATCAGCCGCTGGGCCAGCACCGACGCGCCGCAGTCCTGGGCGAGCTGGTAGGCGCGGCGGACGAGCAGTCGGGCGCGGGCGGAGTCCCCGGCACGTTGGAGCGTCTGGCCGGTGTCGCCGAGGGCCCGGACGAGTTCCAGCCGGTCGCCGCTGGACTGGAGCAGGTTGACCGCTTCGGAGAGCAGCTTGCGCCGGTGGTCCTGGGCGGCGGTGGTGGCGAGCAGCCGGAGCGTACGACCCCGGGTGCGGTCGTCGACCCCGTGCGGCACCCGCAGCTGTTCCTGGAGAAGCTGCGTGGCCTGCGCCTTGTTGCCGACGCTGAGCTGCACCCGGGCCAGCTCCAGCCGCCACGGCACCAGCCCGGCCGCGTCGATGCCCCAGGCGCGCATCAGCTCGCCGCACCGGCGCAGGTCGGTGGTGGCGGCGTGTGGCCGGCGTACGGCCAGGTGGTGCCGGGCCCGGGCGGCCAGGTAGTGCAGGCCCAGCGGGGTGCGGAACATGCCGGGCGGGACGGGGTGGGCGAGCCACCGTTCGGCCTCGGAGAACCGGCCCGACTCGGTCGCGCAGGCGACCAACGTGGCCAGGGGACCGGCGATGGCCACCCCCCAGGCCGGGGCGGGCATGTCCTCCAGGGCCGCCCGCGCGTGGTGCTCCGCGCCGGGCAGGTCGCCGACGCGCAACGCCGCCTCCGCCCGGACCGCCCGGATGACGGCCCGCCACACCGGGGCGTGCTGGGCCACCGGCCGGCCGAGCAGCACGTCTCCCCAGGCCGCGGCCCGGTCGGACCGACCCGCCCAGAGCAGCGCCAGCAGGGGAGCGGTCAGCAGACCCAGCGCGCCGTCGTCCGTGTGGTGGCGCTGGAGAAGCTGCTCCGCGGTTGCCACGGTGTCGTTGTCCGCGGCCGGCGTCAGCGCGGTGCCGAGCACCGTCACCGCCTGGAGCAGCGGGCTGATCGTGGTCGGCGCGCTCGCCGCCCGGCTCCAGGCGCTCGGGGTCTCCCGCACGGTGGCCAGGTGCTCCGGGTGGGAGAGGGAGACCAGCAGCTGCATCATCCGCAGGCGACCGGCCGTGCCGGCCGAGCCGTGCTCCTCGTCCGTCGGGAAGGCGCTGACCGCCTCGGTGGCCTCGTCCACCCGGCCCTGCCAGAGCAGGTAGGGCACGGCGGACAGGCCCGCGTCGGTGGACCACCCGGCGGCCCGCGCCGTCTCCACCAGCTCGGTCAGCTGCCCGTTCACGGCCAGCGGGTTGATCTGCCAGCGGGCGTTCACCAGCATCTCGGTGGTGGCGGTCCGCTGCTGCGCGTCGACCGGGGCGCGGGAGACCAGGCGCAGGCACGCGGCGGCCACGTCGGGCCGGCCCGACGCCAGCGCGTGGCCGGCGGCGTCCTGGAGCACCGGCACCACCCAGGGCGCGCTCGCCGAGCCGGCGGCCACCAGGTGCTCGGCGACCACGCTCGGCTCGGCGCCGTGGTCGTGCAGCACCTCGGCGGCGCGCTGGTGCAGGCTCCGCCGTTCGTCGGCCGACATGTCGCCAAGGATCGACCGCAGGATGCGCGGGTGGCGCAGCTGGTCGCCCTCCATCAGGCCCGAGGTGCGCAGCACCCGTACCGCCGGGGCCGTCGACTCGGGCACCACGTCGAGGAGGTGGCCGAGCAGTTCGGTCGTCGCGGGCCGGTTGAGCACCGCCAGCGCCTGCGCCACCCGGCGCACCCCCGGCTCGTGCCGGTAGAGGCAACCGAGCACCGCCTGGTCGAACGCGTCGCCGACCGGCGGGCCGTACTCGTCGTTCGTCTCCGCGCCGGCCCGCTCCTCGAGCAGCGCCCGGGTGAGCAGCGGATTGCCGCCGGTCATGCGGACGCAGCGTTCCGCCGTCCGCCGGGCGTCGGCGTTGTCGGCCTCGCCGCCGACCAGCCGGGCGACGGCGTCGACGGTCAGCGGCGGCAGGCCGATCCGGGAGAAGTGCGGCTGGCTGAGCAGCTCGGCGCGGAACAGCGGGTGCGGCGGGCGCAGCGTCGAGGCCTCCGCGAGCACGACCATGATCCGGGCGTGGCGCAGCCGGCGGGTCACGTAGAGCAGGCAGTGCAGCGAGGCCGGGTCCGCGTGGTGCACGTCGTCGACGACGAGGACCAGGGGGCCGGCGGCGGTCAGGTCGAGCAGGGCGGCGAAGAGACCGTGCAGCAGGGGGGCCCAGGCCCGGTCGCCGTCGGCCGCCTCAGCGCCGGGCTCGGGCAGCGGTACGGCGAAGGTGGCGTCCCGCATCAGCTTCTCGACCCGGGCCGCGGCCTCCGGCGTGAGCCGTGCACTGTGGAACAGCTGCCCGACCACTCCCAGGTGGAGCCCGCGCTCGGCCCGGGAGCCGGCGGCGCTCATCACCTGCCCGCCGGCGCCCGCCGCCCACTCGCTGAACGACTCCAGCAGGCTCGTCTTGCCGCTGCCCACGGCGCCGGTGACCAGCGCGACGTGTCCGCGCTGCTGGTCCTCACAAGCCTGGAACGCGTGCCGGAGACGGGTCGTCTGCTCCTCTTGCTGCACCAACACCAACGTGTCAGCCCTTCTCCTACGCGGCGCGGGACCGGGAACCCCGGTGTTGCCGACGCCGCCTCCCCCTTGCCGGACAGCCGCCCCTCCACCCGCGTCTTCCGGGTAGGGGTGGAGCGCACCGGGCCGCCGTGCCGGGTGGACCTGGAAATCCTTCGCCGGACCGGGGTTCTCGCCGTACGGTCCGGGTGCTCAGGGGAGTCTGGCACCGGCGTGGGTGTGCGACAACGGGCGCGAGACCCCATCGTTTCGCGCACAAACGTGCGGCCCTGAAACACATATAGGGGTTGCGCTAAGCGCGATGAAGGGGTGTCGGACTCGACCCGGTGGGGGAGATGGCGACACGGTGAGTGGCTGGTGTCGGGTGTGCGGCTTGATGGTGTCACATCGGCCTTCGCGACGCACGCCCGATTGCACGCTCAGTGCTGGGGTGCGGACACCCGGCGACGGTCGGCGCAGGTGGCGGCCGAGGCCAACCCTCCACAGTCGACTGAAAAGACCGGCGGAAGCCGGGGCGAACGGCGGCGGACGGCCGGCGGCGGCCCACGCCGGAGGGAGGTGTGAGGAAAGGGCCCTTGCTAAACGCTATGCGTTAGCCAACGGGCCCCTTCCTCACACCGTGGTGCCGCGGGGTGCCGGGCGACGTGGTGGCGCGGGCCCCGTGCGGCCGCAGGTCGACGAACCGGTCCGGGGACGGGCCCCAGGAGACCACGGCCGGCGGTGAGCCGTGGCCGGGACGGTCGGCGGGGCAGGAGCGGTGGTCTGCCCGCGAAGGTCAGCGCGGCCGGGGCCCGGCGGGCCGGTGGCCCGGGTCGTCCCTGCCTCGCGGCGGTGGGTCCAGGACCGTCGCGCCGGGTCGGTTCATGCGCAGCCGGGCGGCCAGCTCGCTGCGCGAGTTGACGTCCAGCTTCCGGTAGATCCGGGTCAGCCGCTGCTCGATGGCGCTGACGGTCAGGAAGAGCTTCTCGGCGATCTCGCGGTTGGTGTGGCCCTGGGCGGCCAGGGTGGCCACGTTGCACTCCGCGTCGGTCAGTCCCCGGACGACGGCCGTCGCGCCGGCGCCCTCGGCGCCGCCGCTCCTGGCGGAGAGGCCGGGTCGCAGCATCGGGATCCCGCACTCCTCGGCGAGGACCCGGGCCGACCGCGCCGCGACGCGGGCCTGCCGCAGGTCGCCGACCTGCTGGTAGGCCTGACCGAGGTCGGCCAGGTTGTGCGCCAGCTCCATCCGGTCACCGCACTGCCGCAGCAGCCGGACGGCGCTGCGCAGGTGCGGGATCCGGTCCGGCCCGTCCTCCGTGGCGGCCAGCACCCGCAGGGCGGCGGCCCGGTGCCGCACGTGCACGGGCCGCAGCCGGGCCAGCTCCTCGCGGACCAACCGGCCGGCCTGCTGGCGGCGGCCCATCCGGAGCAGCGCCCGTGCCGACTCGGTCCGCCACGGGACGAGGCCCGAGAAGTCCAGCCGCCAGCGGTTCATCAGCTGCCCGCAGAGCTGGAAGTCGGCCAGGGCCGCCTCCGGGCTCTCCGCGGCGAGGGCGTGCATCCCGCGGGCCTGCAGGTAGTGCAGCCCGATCGGGGTCTCGAACATCGCCGGGGGCACCGGCACCTGGAGGGAGGCCGCCGCCGCGTCGAGCTGGTCCATGAAGGTGAGGGCCCGTACCCGGACGGCGAGCGGAATCCCGATCACCACTCCCCAGCCCTTCGGCGAGAGCTGACCGAGCGCCTCGTCGGCCAGCTTCTCGGCGCGGGGCAGGTCGCCGAGCCGCCCGGCGACGGCCGCCCGGAGGGCCGCGAGCGTCGCCGACGGGGTGGGGTAGCGCGGGGTGGCGGGGTTGCGGCCCAGCCGGTCGCACCAGTCGTCGGCCAGGTCCAGCCGGTCGGCGTAGATCATGGCGATGAGTGCGCAGACGGCGGTCCACATGTTCGGCTCGTCGTCCAGCCCGGTGGTCGACAGCGCCCGCTCGGCCTGCTCGACGGCGCTGGCGTCACCACGGTCGAGCACGGCGGACAGCAGGGTGGCGCCCTCGATCCCGCGCTTGACCTTGGCCAGCGTGAGCGGGTCCCGGGCGGCCACGGCGGGTGCGGGGCGGTCGACCATCACGCCGGGGTAGAGGGTCGACATCCAGCCCGTGGTGACGAGCAGTTCGGCGGCGGACCTCGGGTCGACGCTGTCCGCCCGTTCGCTCAGGTGGTTGACGAGATCGACGGCCTTGTCGATCTCGCCGTGCCAGAGCAGGTAGTGGATGGCGCCAGCGGCCTGCTGGCTGCCGAGGTGCCCGGCGCGGATGGCGCTGACGACGCCGACCAGGTGGGGGATCGCGGCCTGCGGGTCGAGACGCCACTCGGCGCGGGCCAGCGCGGAACGGATCCGCGCCCGCAGGCATTCGCCGGGGCAGCTCCGGTGCGCGCGGCGCAGGTAACGCAGCGCGGTCTCCATCTCGCCGTCGCGCAACGCCTGCTCGCCCGCGTCCAGCAGGGTCTGCGCCATCCAGGGCTCGGCCAGCTCGTCGATCCCGACCAGATGCGGCGCGATCCGGGCCGGGGCCGCGCCGTCGTCGTGCAGCAGGCAGGCCGCCTCCAGATGCAGCCGTGCGCGTTCCTCGGCGGTCATGCCGTCGAGGACGGCCTGGCTCACCGCCGGATGGCGCAGCCCCTGTTCGGTGATCAGTCCCGCGCTGGTCGAGTCGTCGATCGCTCCGAGCGCGGCCCGTGACCGTGCGTCGACGAGGTGGGGCAGCAGGTTGCCGTGCAGCGGCTCGCCGGTCACGGCCAGCACCCGGGCGGCGTTGAGCACCAGTTGGTCGCAGCGGTACAGGCAGCTGAGCACGGCCTCCCGGAACGACTCCCCGGTCACGGGACGGTCAACGGGCCGGGGCGCGGCCGCCTGGTCCTCGGCGAGCGCCTGCACCAGCAGCGGGTTGCCGCCGCTGATCCGATGGCTCTCGTCGGCGATGGTCCGGGCGACCGGAACGCCGAGTCGCCGGGCGAGCAGTTGGAACGTTCCGTCGGCGGTGAGCTGCGGCAGCCGGATGCGCTGCAGTCGCGCGGGTTGCAGCAGCTCGGCGTGCACGTCGGGCCGCCACGGCCGGGTGCGCGGCGCTTCCGTCAGGATGATCAGCACGGGCAGCCCGGAGATCCGTCGGGCCACGTAGTCGAGGCAACGCAGCGACGGCACGTCGGCGTGGTGGACGTCGTCGACCGCGATGACCAACGGCCCCTGCGCGGTCATCTCCAGCAGGGCACCACCGATCGCGGCGGTGGCCAGGGCGGTGTCCTCGTGGTCCGTGTCGTCGGCGTCGGTCCAGGTGAGGGCACCCGCGTCCAGCAGCCGCCCGAGGCGGGCCCAGAGGTCGGGGTTGCCGGCTCCACTCAACGGCGCCGCCCGCACGAGCTGCCGGATGACCTCCAGCGGGACGGTGCGTTCGGCGCGGGAGGCACTCGCGCCGAGGACCCGTGCCCCGGAGTCGCAGGCCTGCCGGGCGAAGGTCTGCAACAGCGTGGTCTTGCCGGAGCCGACCGGGCCGGTCAGCACGGCGACGGTCCGGTTGGTCGGGGAGGCCTCGCTGCTGAACAGGTCCGTCAGCCGGCGTTCCAGCATGCTGAGCAGGCACGACCGCTCGGTCAGCTCCATCGACGCGGCCCCCGGAGGAACGTGCGGTCCGCGGTCACCGGAGGGGCCGCCCGCCCTGCGCGCCCCTCGAGCTCGACGAAATCGGAGACCGGCAATTCTTGACCCATTCCATTATTAGCAAATATAGACGACCGTCGAGCATGGCCGGAGAGCCATCGACCGACTTGGCCGGCTGGCGACTCCGGGTCGCGCCCCCATCAGCGTCGGTGATAATTCCCCAGCCTCTCCGGGCCGGCCTTCCCCCTATCGACCACTGTGATGGCGAGAGTATGGCAGTTCGGCAATTGGGCGGCAAGCCGAGGTTTGTAAAGGATGGGCAAACATCGGTTCTGTCTCGCGTCGGCCCGAGCCGGCTTCGCGCGTGTGGTCGACAGCGGAAAGTCGCCGGGTGGTCCCGTAACGTGACAGTATGCCGCCGTGGCCCATTGGTCGCGCCTTTTCCGGCCCGCTCGGCGATTGGCGGACGCGTTCTTGCGTGCTAAGCGTCCGGTGCGTGTCCACGTCGTCACCGCGACGGAACTCCCGTCGTCGGCCCGTCGGCGGCGAAGCCGCCTCCCGTCGGCGGCCGTCCCGCGTCGGGTGGGCCGGAAGCCCTCGACGTCATCCCGTGTAAGCGCTGCTCAACTGAGTGTCAACATGGCCGGCGGGCGGCCCGGTGGCCATGGGCGCGGTGCGGCCCGGCGTGGGAGCGCTGACGGTCGGAAGGGGGTCGGGGGTGCCTGTCGGCCCGCGGGCCCGGACCGGCGACGGGAGGCTCCAGGGCGCGGGCGGGCGGCTCGACAATTGTTAAAGGTTCCCGATTGTTGCGGCGTGCGACATCGCCTGCCCGAAGTGCGACTGCGGGCCGCCGGGTCGCCCGGGATCGGGACTCGGCGGGCGTCGCCGATGTGCCGCCCGATTCGGACCTTTGGGAAATTCACCGATTATGTTGTTAAAAAAGAATTATGCGTCCAGGGGCCTGTCGGCGGGCGCCGGTGTCGCTGCGTGGGCGACGGAATGCGGTCGGACAACTGTAACCGACATCAATGTCTTGGTGCTTCATTACTGCTGATCTACAATTTCCCGTCAAAAGTCGACTCCAATGTCCGACACTGTCGGCGAGTCGTCGTCCATCCATAGTGTCGGCCACGGGAAAGGGTGGTCCGGCCCGCCGCTGCCGAAAGCCGGACGAGATCCTGTCCTACCTGGCCTGTCGGCCTTGCAGGGGACCCGGTCCGGGCAGCTAGGGGTTGTGCCGGGCCGATAGCCCGGCCTAATTTCGGGGCACCCGTTTCCACCATCGGGATAGTCGGATATGGGGCCGTGCCCCGTGACCTGAAGGGTTCTGTGGCCGTCGTGATGTTCCACCTGCCGCCGCGACTCGTTGCCGCCCTCCGCAGGGGATAGCGCAGATGACACTGCTGCCGGCGCTGCGGGGATTCGGCGCGGACCGGGCCGATGCTGTCACGGTGGCCGGCGGCACGCTCTCCAGCGAGGCCCTGCTCGGCTGCGTCACCGCGGTCGCCGACCGGATCAGGGGTGCGGTCGCGGTCGCCGTCGACGGCACACCGACCCTGGAGACGGTGGTGGGAATGCTCGGCGCCGTCCACGCGGGCGTCCCGCTCGTACCGCTGCCCCCCGACGCGGACGAGTGCGAACGGGGCCGCATCCTGCGGCAGTCCGGGGCGACGGTGCTCCTCGGCCGTAACTGGTCCGACACCCACCGGCTGCCCACCGTCCCGGTCGACCTGCGGGAGCGCTCCTCGACACCGCACCCCGAGCCGGCGCCGGGCACCGACGCGGTCATCCTCTACACCGGTGGCGCCGGCGGGCCGTCGCGCGGGGTACGCATCTCGCGTCGCGCCATCGCCGCCGACCTCGACCTGCTGGCCGACGCGTGGCGGTGGAGCGAGGAGGACGTCGTGGTCCAGGGCGCGCCGCTGTTCCGGGCGTACGGCCTGGTCGTCGGCCTGCTCGGCGCGTTACGGGTCGGCAGCCGCTTCGTCCACCTCGACCGCAACGCCGCCGCCGGACCGGTCGGCACCATGTACCTGGGGTTGCCCGAGCAGTGGGCGAAGATCGCGCTGAACGCCGGCTGGGCCCGGTCGCTGTCGGCGGCGCGGATCCTCATCTCCGCGGACGCCCCACTGGCCTGCGCCGTGGCCGAACGCCTCCGGCTGCTCACCTCGCACACGCCGGTCCAGGCGTACGGCACCACCGAGACGCTCATCGCGCTGACCGGGCGGGCCGACGACCCCACGGTCGCCGGTGCCGTCGGCACCCCCCTGCCCGGGGTGGAGACCCGGGTGCTGGACCGCGAGGCCCGACCGGTGCCGGCCGACGGCGAGTCGGTCGGCGAGCTGAGCATCTGCGGGCCGACGCTGTTCAGCGGCTACGTCGAGGGCGGGCGGGGCCATGCCGCCGGTCACTGGCACGCCACCGGCGACCTGGCCACCGTGGCCGCCGACGGCTCGTACCGGATCATCGGTCGGCGCGGGCTCGACGTGCTGCACTGCCGGGGCCGGCGGATGCACGCCGGGCAGATCGAGGAGGCGTTGCTGAGCCATCCCGGCGTCCGGGAGGCCGCCGTCGTCGGCACGCCGCACGACGCGCTCGGCGAGCAGGTCACCGCGTACGTCGTCGCCGAGGGGTTGACCGCGCAGGTGCTCATCGACCACGTCGGCCGGTACCTCTCCGCGGGTCAACGGCCCCGGCGGGTGCACTTCGTCGACGAGCTGCCGCGCAGCGCGCTCGGCCGGATCAGGAAGTCCCTGCTGATCGCCGCCGGTTGAGCCGGCCGGGCCGTGGGCGGCGGTCCACCGACGCCCGCCCCGCGGTCAGCCCTCCACCCAGCCGTGCCGTCGGGCCAGGTCCAGCATCCGGGCACGCACCGCCACGATCTGGGCCCCGGTCAGGTCCGACACGGAGGTGACCAGTGCCTCGGTGGTCTCCGTGCAGAAGGCCCGCTCGGAGAGCACGTCACACAGGCCCTCGTCGTCCTCCGCACCGCCCGTGGCCGGCCCGCCGTCCCTGCTGCGCCCTCCGGCGAACGCCACGCCGGCCCGGGAGGGCGCCGCGGTGCCGGCCGCCCCGTTGCGCTCCGCGCCCACGGCAGCGCCCACCACCCGCACCAGCACGGCCTTGGGGCCGCGGTCGGTCCCCACCGCCTCGTACTCCACCGGGACACCGGGCGTCAGCGCCCACTTGTCGCCGTCCAGCATGTTCGCGTGCACGAACACGTCGTCGCTGCCGTCGTCCGGGGCGATGAACCCGTAGCCCCGCACCTCGTCGAACCGCACCACCTTGCCAGTGAGCATCGCTTTTCCCGCATCCATCCGACCAAAATCCGCGTACCCCGCCCATGGAACCGGAGCCCGCCCCCAGACTGGCAGCCGCCCGCGCGGCCCGGCACCCGTACCCGACCCCTATGGTGCACCGTACCGTCGGTGCCGGCGCGGCGCGGCTCGCCGCAGCGCCTAGCATCGGCGGACGTGATCGAGCAGATCCTGCCCCCCGCCGTGGCGGTGGCCGAGGCCTTCACGGACCCCGCCGGCCTGACCCTGTTCCCCGAGGAAGAGGCGCTGGTGGCCCGGTCGGTGGAGAAGCGTCGCCGGGAGTTCACCACCGTGCGGCACTGCGCCCGCACGGCCCTCGGCGAGCTGGGCCTCGCGCCGGTGCCGATCGTCTCCGGCGCCCGCGGCGCCCCGGTCTGGCCGGCCGGCGTGGTCGGCAGCATGACGCACTGCGACGGCTACCGGGCGGCGGTCCTCGGCCGTACGACCGCGTTCGCCACCCTCGGCGTGGACGCCGAGCCGCACGCGCCGCTGCCCGACGGGGTGCTCGACGCGATCGCCCTGCCGGCCGAGCGGGTACGCACCGCCACGCTGGGCGCGGCCCGCCCCGCCGTCTGCTGGGACCGCCTGCTGTTCAGCGCGAAGGAGGCGGTGTACAAGGCGTGGTTCCCGCTCACCGGCCGGTGGCTGGACTTCTCGGAGGCGGACATCGTGATCGATCCGGCCGGCACGTTCGAGGCCCGGCTGCTGGTGCCTGGCCCGGTCCTCGACGGGATCCCGGTGACGGCCTTCGCCGGCAGGTTCCTGGTCGAGCGGGGACTGGTCGCCACCGCGATCAGCATCCCGGCCGTCCGGCCCTAGTCCGCCGTCAGCCTGGTCTTCTGCACCTTGCCGAGGGCGTTGCGGGGCAGCGCGTCGACCAGGCGCACCTCGCGTGGCCGCTTGTGCGCCGACAGGTGCCGGGCCACGAAGTCGATCAGTTCGGCCCCGTCCACCCCGTCGCCCACCACGTACGCGGTGACCTGCTGGCCGAGGTCGGGGTGCGGGGTGCCCACCACGGCGGCCTCGCGGACCCCCGGGTGCGCCAGCAGGGCGTCCTCCACCTCGCCGGCGCCGATCCGGTAGCCACCGCTCTTGATCAGGTCGGTGGACGCCCGCCCGACGATCCGGTGCCAGCCGTCCGGGTCGACGGTGGCGACGTCCCCGGTGCGGAACCAGCCGTCCGGGGTGCGGCTCGCCGCGTCGGCGTCCGGACGGTTCAGGTAGCCGTCGAACAGGGTGGGACCGTCGACCTGGAGCTCGCCCATCGCCGCCCCGTCGGCGGGGAGCGTGGCGCCGTTCTCGTCGACCAGCCGCGTACGCACCCCGGGCAGCGGCAGCCCGACGGTGCCCGGCCGGCGCGGGCCGTCCGCCCGGGCGCTTACCGTGATCAGGGTCTCGGTCATCCCGTACCGCTCGACGGGCCGGTGCCCGGTGAGGGTGGCGAGGTCCGCGAAGACGGCCGCCGGCAGCGCCGCGCTGCCCGAGACGAGCAGTCGCGCCGGACGCAGCGCCCGTGCCGACTCCGGGTCGGCGGCGATCCGGGACCACACGGTCGGCACGCCGAAGTACATCGAGCCGTTGGCGGCGGCGTACCGTTCGGGTCGCGGCCGGCCCACGTGGTGCAGCCGGCCACCCAGCCGCAGCGGCCCGAGCACGCCGAGCACCAGCCCGTGCACGTGGAACAGCGGCAGGCCGTGCACCAGCAGGTCGTCCGGCGTCCACGCCCAGGCGTCGGCCAGCCCGTCCAGGCAGGCGGCGACGGCACGTCGGGAGATCACGGCGCCCTTCGGGGCGCCGGTGGTGCCGCTAGTGTAGAGGATCACCGCGGTGCTGGCCGGGTCCGGCTCGGGATGGACGGTGTCCGAGCGCCGGCTCAGGTCGACGGGCACGACGGCCCGGCCCGTGCCCTCGGTGGTGCGCCCCGCGCCGGCCGGGACCAGTAGTGCCGTCGCGCGCGAGTCGCGCAGGATGTGGTCGCGCTCCATCGGCCCGGCGTCCGGCGGGACCGGCACGACCGCCGCCCCGGCGGTGAGGGCGCCGACCACCCCGACCACCGTCTCCAGGGTCGCCGTGGCCTCGATGGCGACCCGGTCGACGCCGTGCAGCTCGTCGGCCACCGCCGCGGCCAGGCGGCGCAGCTCCACCCAGGACACCGAGCGGTCGTCGACGCGGATGGCGTCCGGACGCTCGTCGGTGCCTCCCGCGAGCGCGCTCAACAGCGGCATGGTGCGACCCCTCTCCAGCGGCTCGGGCCCGGGCCGGTCCGGCCGGGCGTGCCGCGGCGGCCGGACGACGGGCACCCGGGACGCCGGTAGGGTCGGTGGGGCGCCGGCGGATCCAGGTGAACGCGGTGCGCCGCGCCGGCGGGCCCGGAACGACGGTCCTGACCGTAGTCGGGGGCACCCCGGCCTGCCACCCCTACCGGGCGGCGCGCCGGATCGGACGGGCGGGAGGTGACGTCGGTGGTCGCGGACGCGACGGCGTGGACGGCGGTACCGGGCGGCGTCCGGGCCGTGGTGCTCGACCTCGACGGGGTGCTGGTCGACAGCCTCGCCGTGGCCAGGGAAGCGTTCGCCCTCGCGTACGCCGAGGTGGTCGGCGACGGCGTCGCCCCGGTCGAGGAGTACTGCCGCCACCCGGGCCGGTACCTGCCGGAGGTGCTGGAGCTGATGGGCCTGCCGGCGACGCTGGCCGGGCCGTTCGTGCGGGAGAGCAACCGCCTCGCGCACCGGGTCACCCCCGTCGACGGGGTGCCGGAGCTGCTTCGTACCCTGCGCCGGCGGGGGATCGGGCTGGCCGTGGCCACCGGCCGCAGCGGGGTCCGCGCCCGCGATCTGCTCGGCCGGCTCGGCCTGCTGCCGCTGGTCGACCACGTGGTGGGCTCGGACGAGGTGCCCCGGCCGAAGCCCGCTCCGGACATCGTCCGGCGGGCGCTGCGCCTGCTCGGGGCCCGCCCCGGGGAGGCGCTGATGGTCGGCGACGCCCCCAGCGACCTGGCCAGCGCGCGGGCGGCCGGGGTGCTGGCGGTGGCCGCGCTGTGGGGCGAATCCGACGAGGAGACCCTGCGCGCCGCCGGCCCCGACGTCGTCCTGACCCGACTCGACGAGCTGCTGCCGTGCTGCCCGGCCCGCCGGTGACCGACCCGCGTGGACGGACACCTGCGGTGACCGAGCGGCACCCCTGCCCCCGCGCCGCGTTCGCGGTCGGCACCCCTGTCCCGGGCCGATTCCCGGTTCGATACCCCCGATTTGTCAGCTGATCAGTTGATCGGCACATCGGTTGGCCGGATGATGTCGGGCGTCGGTCGGCCTGGCGCCGGCCGGCCGGCCCGTTCCCGCAAGCCGACGCCGCGATCAGCCGAGGGGTCCGCCCTTCTCGACGGCAACCCGCACGTGAAGGAGGACCACCCCCAATGCCGGTCATCGAAGTCGATCATCTGCAGAAACGGTACGGCGAGAAGATCGCGGTCGACGACGTCTCCTTCACCGTGGAACAGGGCGAGATCTTCGGCGTGCTCGGCCCGAACGGGGCCGGCAAGACCACCACGGTCGAGTGCGTGCAGGGGTTGCGTCGTCCCGACGGCGGCACCATCCGGGTGCTCGGGCTCGACCCGGTCCGCGACCGCACCGAGGTTCGGCAGCGCGTCGGCGCCCAGCTCCAGGAGAGCCAGCTGCCGGACAAGGTACGGGTGTGGGAGGCGCTGGACCTGTACCGGTCCTTCTACCGCAACCGGGCCGACATCGACGAGCTGCTGACCGACCTCGGCCTGGCCGAGCAGCGCAACACCTACTTCCAGAAGCTCTCCGGCGGTCAGAAGCAGCGGCTGTCGGTGGCCCTGGCGCTGGTCGGCAGGCCGGAGGTCGCCATCCTCGACGAGCTGACCACCGGCCTCGACCCGCAGGGTCGCCGGGACACCTGGGACCTGGTCGAGCGGATCCGCGACCGGGGCGTCACCGTCGTGCTCGTCACCCACTTCATGGAGGAGGCGCAACGCCTCTGCGACCGGCTCGCGATCATCGACAAGGGTCGGGTGGTGGCCATCGACAGCCCCGCCGGCCTGCTCACCCGGGTCGGCAGCGAGCACCGGGTGCACTTCCGTCCCGCCGAGCCGGTCGAGGACGCCCTGCTGCTCGCGGCGCCCGACGTGACGGGGGTTTCCCGCTACCGCGACGAGGTGACGGTGACCGGCACGAAGGACGTGCTCCAGTCGGTCCTGTCCGTGCTCAACGGGCGCGGGATCCGCTACGACGCGCTGCGGGTCGAGCAGCCCACCCTCGACGACGCGTTCGTCTCCCTCACCGGCCGTTCGGGCCGGACCGCCGCGCAGTCCCCGACCGACGGGAGGTCGTCGTGAGCGCCCTGTCCAAGCTGATCGCCGTCGAGACGAAGCTGTTCCTGCGGGAACCGGTGTCGTTGTTCTTCGTGTTCGCCCTGCCGATCGGCCTGATGCTCGTCTTCGGGTTGCCGCAGCGCGCCGGCACGGCCGCCGACACCGGGCAGCACGCCGAGCAGACCTTCCTGCCGTCGCTGGCGCTTGCCCTCACCATCGGCATGCTCGCGCTCTTCACCCTGCCGATGGCGCTCGGCATCTACCGGGAACGCCGGGTGCTGCGCCGCCTGGCGACCACCCCGGTGCAGCCCGCGCTCCTGCTGGTGGCGCAGGTGGTGGTCAACCTGGTGATGGGCGTCCTCGGCGCGGTGGTCACCGCGATCGCCGTACGGTTCCTGCTGGACCAGCCGGCGCCGGCCAACGTTCCCGGTTTCGTGCTGGCCTTCCTGCTCGGGGTGGCGTGCCTCTTCGCCGTCGGTCTGCTGATCGCGGCGCTGGCGCCCTCCGCCCGGGCGGCGCAGTCGATCGGTCCCGCGCTGTTCTTCCCGCTGCTCTTCCTGGCGGGCGCCTGGCTGCCCCGTGACCGGATGCCGAGCGCGCTGGCCGCCATCGCCGACTACTCGCCGCTGGGTGCCACGGTGGACACCCTCGGTGCGGCGTGGGCGGGCGCCAACCCGGAGCTGCCGCAGCTGATCGCCCTGGCGGTGACGGCCGTGGTCGGCTCCGTGGCGGCCACCCGGTTCTTCCGCTGGGAGTGATCCTCCGCACCCCCCATGGCGGGTGCGGGGGACGTCGTCGCTGCCCAGGGCCGTTCCTAGGGGTGGCCTAAGGGTGTCCGCCGAATGTGATCTGGATTACGTTCGGAGCAGAACGGGCGCCCGGTCACCGGACAAGGACGTTCGACCGCGAAGCGTCCGTTCACCCGGCAACGGGTGTCGTCAGGCCTGTGTGGACGTGTCCGCCGCCATGCGGCGGCTCGTCCGAGGAGTGCGGAATGCGACGGAGGTCGTGCCATGAAGGACGTTTCGCAAGCTGATCCGGTCACCCGGGACGCAGTCGGCGTCATCGACGTCGTCCTGGAGGGCGGTCCGGTCGATCTGCCGGCCGACCTGCGCAGCCGCCAGGTGGCGCGGGCGGAGGAGAAGATCAAGGTCCTGCACTACGGCGGGTACGAGCACTTCGAACGGGGCGCCACCCCGCTGGCGGTCGACCTTCCGGTGGTCTTCCGCTGGACCGGTCGGACCCGGATCGCCGAGTAGGGGAAGGGCGGCACCAGTCACATGAGGGCACAGAACCACCGGCCGGGTCCCCACCTGACGGTCAGCGACACGAACGAGGCCATCGCCTTCTACACGGATGTCTTCGACGCCGTCGCGATCGTGCGGGAGTGTCTGCTCGACGGGCACGTCCTGCACGCGGAGCTGGCCGTCGGCGGCCACCGCCTGACCGTCAGCGAGTGGTACGAGGCGGGCGCGCCGTCGGCGGTGGAGAGCCGCGACGACGTGCTGACCATCGAGCGGACCGACCCCGAGTCGGTGCTGCGGCGGGCGGTGGCCGCCGGTGCCCGCGTCGAGACGCCGGCGGATCCGTCGCGCCAGGTGACGCTGCGCGATCCCGCCGGCCTGTGCTGGACCGTCGTCGGCCCGCAGCGGGCGGCGTAGGCGAACACCCGCGACGCCCACCGCTCCGTCGGTCATCGCACCGCGCGGGAGCGGTGGGCGTTGCGGGTGCGCAGGGCGAAGAAGAGCGCCGCGGCCCGGCGGACCTCACCCGGTCGTTGCGGATCCGCGGCGATCTCGTGCAGCAGGTCCCGGTCGGCGCGGTCCGCCGCCAGGGTGGTCAACAGCGAGAAGCACTCCCGGGCGGCGTCCCGGCCGCCGGGACCGTCCGCGCCGTCGGACCAGTGGGTGAGCAGCGCCGCCAGCACGTCCGCCCGGAACGCCGGCGCGCCGGCGGCGGCCGTGCCCCGGCCGGCGAGCAGGTGACCCGCGGCGATCGCCCCGACCGGCGCGGTCAGCCGGGCGCGCAGGAAGGCCGGGGTGACGGCGGCCCGGCTGATCGCCTGCAGCGCGACGAACCGCGCCGAGCCGGTGTTCATCAGCGTCACCCACTCGTCGGGCCGCCAGTCGCGGGCGAGCGGCCCGGCCGCCAGGTACTCCACCAGGCTGGGCCAGACCGAGGCCAGGGCGTGGCGGTCGGCCCGGAACAGGTCGGTGGCGAGCAGGATCTGCCGTACCCGCGCGGGCCAATCGGGCAGCACCGCCGCCGGGGGAGCCGGGGCGTGGGCCGCCGACCAGTCGACGACGGCCGCCACCGGGTCGCCGCCGGCGACGGCGGCGGTCGCCGCCACCTCGACGAGGTCGGTGTGCCGGGTGTCCAGCCAGGCGGCGACCGCCTCGCCGTCGGGCGGGTGGCGCCGCAGCGCCGCGCAGGCGGCGTCGAGCCTGGCCCGGCCGCCGCGCAGCAGGGCGCGGACGAACTCGTCGAGCAGGGCGGCCGGGCCCGTCGGCGTGGCCGCCTCCGCCTGCCCGCCCTCCCAGACCAGCACCGCGACGGTGGCGGTGAGCGGATTGTGCACCGGCCCGGTGATGCGCTGGGCGTGGGTCCAGTCCAGGAACCTGCGGGCCGTGGCGCCGTCGGGGAACCAGTGGGCCGCCAGCAGCGCCACGTCCGCGTCGGTGAAGTGCGCCAGGTGGTACGCCGGATAGTCGTCGCCCAGCACGGCCAGTTCGTCCTCCGCCAGGTGCCGTGTGGTCACCAGGACCCGCCAGGGCCTCGGCGGGCCGGCCGGTCCGGGGGAGCGGGCCAGCTCCGCGAGGCGGTTCAGGACGACGGCCCGCTCGTCCGGGTCGGTCACGGCGTCGAGAGCGTCGACGCAGACCAGCCACCGCCGGCCGGGGGCGGGGGCCTGCTCGACGTCGAGCGGGGCGCCGTCGCGCGGGTACGCCTCGGCGAGCGCCGCGGACAGCGGCTGGCGCACCAGGGCGGCGGCCGGCAGGCTCACCAGCACCGGCCCGGGCGGGCAGCGCCGTCGCCGCCCGCGCCCGGCGAGCCACCGTCGCGCCGAGCGGGCGCTCTCGTAGCGCACGAGCGCCGTCTTCCCGCTGCCCGGCTCTCCGATCAGCAGCACGTTGCCGGCGCCGGTGAGCAGGTCCGCCACGTCGACGCTGTCGCCGTCGCCGGACGGGGCGAGCCGTGGCACCGCGCGGCGCGGCACGTACACCTCGGACAGCGGCTTGACGTAGCCGCCGAAGCGGTGCGGGTGGACGATGCCGGCGTCGGCCTCGCCGCGCCAGACCGGGCGCAGCGCGGCCCACCAGCCGCGCCGGCCCCGGGCGCGGTGGCGGAGGGCGACGGTCGCGGTGACGAGCGCGGTGGCGAGCGTCACCGTGCCGCCGACGACACTGGCGACCTTGTCCGAGACGTCCAGGTCCATCGCCGGTCAGGACTGCCCGGCGGGCTGGTCCGCGGACAGGTGGTGGGTGCCGCATCCCTGGCAGTACGCGCCGGTCTGCTCCTCGCGGCAGTGCCGCCACGGCGCGGGCGGTCCGGCCGGCGCGACCCGCTGGGCCGGCGGCTCCTGCGGTCCCCAGCGGGACGTGTGGTGGGCCACGACCAGGGAGGACTGCGTGAGTCGGGCGTCGACGTCGGGCTTGAGGCGGACCCGGCCGTCGGCGGCGTCCAGGACGTCCACGACGCGGGCGAGCAGGGCGACGTCGTCGTCGCGGCCCGTGGCGTGGGCGAGCGCCACCGCGCGCCCGAGGTGCTCCTCCGCCTCGACGACCCGGCCCGCCCGGGCGGCGGCCAGCCCGCGCTGGACCGCCGCCGCGTAGTCCTGCTGACGGGTGTAGTACGCGACGCTCTCGTTGATCTCCGAGTACCGCAGGGCGTCCTCGGTCCACTCCACGTCGAGCGGCACCTCGACCGGCGTGGTGGCCGCACCCGCGTGGACGCTCAACCAGCCGATGCGCCGGCTCGCCCCGGGCGCCATCGCGTCGACCTCCAGGGCGACGTGGTAGTCCCGCTGGTCGTGCGGGCTCCACGCGCCGACCGGGTAGTCGGTGCCCAGCTCGCCGGCCGGCTCGCCGCGCCCGCTCAGGTCGGCCAGCGCCGGGTACACCTGCTTGACGAAGCGGACCCGGGCCAGCCCGGTGGTACGCACCCGGAGCCGGACGTCGGGGACCCGCCGGGACATCGCGCGGGTCAGCACCGCCCGGAAGTCGTCGGCGAGCCCGTTGAGGTCCTCGACCGGCACGACGGGGTTGGCGCCCAACGCCTCCGCGATGCCGAGCAGTTCCGCCGCGTCCCAGTCGTGCACGCCGTCGGCGGAGCCGATGGCGCGACAGTCGACGGTGAACCGGCCCACGCAGTCGTCCACCGCCGCCCGCAGGTCGGCGGGGAGCTGGGACTCGTTGCGCCCGTCGGTGAGCAGGATGACGTGCCCGATCGCGTCCGGCCGCGTGGCCAGCAGGTGGCGGGCCAGCAGCAGCCACGTGCCGATGGCGGTGCCGCCGTGCGGCGTCACGTGCCGCAGCGCCCTGCGGGCGGCGGCCCGGGTGGCCTCGTCGGCGACCGCCAGCCGCCGGTCGACCGGGTAGACCATCGTGGCGCGGGCGGTGCCGGCCACCACCGCGAACGCGACCCCGTCGGGCAGGGCGTCGATGGCCGCGGCGGTGGCCCGCCAGGCGGCGCGCATCTTGACCTGGGGCGCGCCCATCGAGCCCGAGGAGTCGAGCAGGATCACCTCCGCGAGGTCGTCGTGCCGGACGTCGGCGTGGACGGGTTCCTCGCCCCGGACGGTGGCGACCACGTCGAGGACCGCCCCGTCGGCGGAGACGCACTCGGTGTGGTGCGCGCGCAGCCGCAGCGGCAGATCGTTGGCGGGGGACACGGGTGACCTCTTTCCGTCGGGGCCGGCGGCCGGGATCACCACCACGTCACCGGCCGGTACGCGTTGGCCAGCTCGACGAGCGCGATCCGCTCGCGCCGGTCGGCGGTGCGCCGGGCGCGGGAGCGGCAGCGGCGCTCGAAGGCGCGGCGGAGGGCGTCCTCGTCGAGCCGGTGACCGAACAGCCGCCGGCCACCGTGGCGCTCCTCGGTCAGGTCGCAGTCCAGCGCGATCCGCAGGATGTGCGCCTCCACCTCCTCGCGTTCGCCGAACGGGGGCAGCTTGTCGACGATCGCGGCGGCGTCGAGCGCCGTGTCGAGCCGGTGCCCGTCGTCCGGCGCGTCGAGCAGGATGCGCACCGCACAGGTCACCGCCGCCGTCGAGGCGCGGGAGGACTCCGGCACCCGCAGCAGGGCGTCCGCCGCGCTGCGCGCGTCCGCCGTCTCCAGCAGGCAGCGGGCCAGCCCGAACGCCGCGCCCACCACGCCCGGGTCGGCGTCCCACACCCCCCGGTAGTGGTCGGCCGCCGTGCGCGGGTCACCGTCGAGTTCGCAGGCCACCGCGTACGCGAGCCGCGTGGACACCTCGCCGGGCAGCCAGCCGTAGACCTGCGCGAACCAGCGCCGGGCGGTGCCGGTGTCCCGCCCCACCAGGGCCAACAGGGCGCGGTGCCACCACAGCGCCCAGTCCCGCGACTCCTCGGGGAAGTCGGCGAGCAGCGGGCCGGCCTCGTCCACCCGCCCGGTGGCGAGGTGGGCCCGGACGGCGCGGTAGGTCACCTGCGCGGTGCGCTCCGGGGCGGTCCGCAACAGCTCGATGAGCTCGGCCGGGTCGGCGGCGCCGAGCGAGGCGAGGAACCCGGCGGCCGGGTCGGCGCCGTCGACCAGGGGCACGGGCAGGCCGAGCATGATCTCCACGACGTCCAGGGCGTCGCGGTCGGTGTGCAGGGCGAAGGCGCACGCGGACGGGCTGAACAGGGTGGACCGGGTCGGCCGGGGCACGCCGTCGGTCGCCGAGCTGACCTGCCGTCGCACGCCCCGGACCTGTTCGCGCATCTCGGCGGCGGCGGCGAACCGGTCCTCCGGCTCGGCGGCGGTGGCCCGGGCGAGCAGCCGCAGGAACGGGTCGAGCCGCGCGGGCACGGGCAGCCGCAGCACGTCCTGCCCCGGCGGGATCCGGGTCACCTCGGTGGACCGGGGCACCAGGGTCAGCGCGGCGAGGGTCCGGCCGACGGTGTAGAGGTCCGACCGCACGCTCGGGCCGGCAGGCCCCAGCCGCTCCACCTCCGGAGCGGTGTAGCCCGCGGTGCCCCACGCCGGGCTCACCGTGTTGTCGATGCGGCGGGCCGCGCCGAAGTCGACCAGCTTGATCGGGTCGTTGGTGCCCTGGCCGCCGACCCGCATCACGTTCTCGGGCTTCAGGTCGCAGTAGAGCCAGCCCTGGTCGTGCAGGTACTCGAAGGCGTCGAGGATCTGCACGGCGTATCCCAGTGCCTGCGCCACGTCCACGGCGGTGGAACCGCCGCCCGGGCCGGCCGCGCTGCGGGCCTCCTCCAGGGTGCCGCCGTTGACGTACTCCATCACCAGGTAGCCGGCGTCCCGGTCGGACTCGGGCCGCAGCGCGTGGGTGATGGTGACGATCCTCGGGTGGTTCAGCGCGATCAGCGCCTGCCGCTCGGCGACGAACGCCGCGATGGCCTCCCGGTCCTCCGGGTTGCGTTGCCCCTTCAGCACCCGCCAGGCGCCGTCCATGTCCTCGTCCCGGGCGAGGAACACCCAGCCGACGCCGCCGTTGCCGAGGCAGCCCTCGATCCGGTACCGCCCGGCGCGCAGGTCGCCGTCGGCCAGGGGCGGGGTGAAGGAGTACCGGGTGCCGCAGTCGGGGCAGAAACCGGCGACCCGGGGCAGCCGGGGACCGCGGTGGCGGGGGCACCTCGTGTTGCCGCAGTAGCGGGAGTGCTCGGGCACCACCGCCTGCGACACCACCGCCGTCAGAGGGTCGTGGGGCCGGGCGGTCGGCAGCACGGCCGGTCGCTCCCAGGGCCGGGACGTCGTGCGCAGCGGCCGTGGGCCGGCCTCCGCAGCCGGCACCGGCCCGCCGGGGGCGCTGAGCCCGGCGCCGGCCCCGACGCACTCGTGCCCCCACAGCCGGCAGAACCCGTCCTGGTCGACGGTGCCGGGGCAGTTGCGTTCCGCGCAGCCGCGGCTCGCCGTCATCGCGTACCCCCGTTCACGGCCTGCTGGTAGGCGCGCACCGCGCGGCTCGCGGCGGTCACGGTGAAGGCGTCGGGGCGCAGCGCGGCCAGCGCCTCCCGGTAGGCCAGCTCGACCCGCGGGTGCTCGGCCCGGCCCTCGTCGGCGGCCTTCTGCCGGTACGCCTCCAGCCGGCCGGTCAGCTCCGCGTGGCAGCCCCGGCGCAGCCGGCGCCGCGCGGTGTCGGTCCGCTCGACGGCGCGGTCGACGGCGGCCCGCAACGAGCCGTCGTCGCGTTCCGGCTGGACGTCCCCCCGCCACCACTGGCCACGGCCCGCCGCCTCGGCGGCGGTGAGCCGGTCCAGCAGCCCGTCGAGCGCGAGCGCCGCCAGGGGATCCGTCCCGTCGCCCAGCCCTTCGCCGGCGGCCTCCGTCGCGAGCTGCCGGAGCCGCTCCACCGAGGAGCGCAGCCGCTGCGCCCGGACCGCCAGCCGGTCCCGGCCGTACGCGTCGACGATCCGGCGGATCCGGGCCACGTGCTCGCGGGCCGCGACCAGGATCTCCTGGACGTCCATCGCCTGCACCTGCACCGGCTCGCCGGTGGCGGCGGTGAACCGGACCTCGCACGGGCCGGTCAGCAGCCGGGCCAGGGCCTCCTCGCCCGCGTCCGTCGACCGGTCGGTCCCGTCGAGGTCGTCGACCAGCCGGTCGAGGGCCAGCGACAGGCAGCCGAGCCGGTGCAGCAGGTCCTGGGCCTCCTGCGCGGGCGCGGCGGCCGGGCCGTCGGGCTGCCGGAAGGCGTCCGTGACCAGCTGCTGCACGTCGAGCAGGTGCTCGCAGACCCAGGCGTGCGCGGCCAGGGTGGCGTCGAGGCGTTCCCGCACGGCCATCCGCCCACCGCCCATCAGTCGGCCGGCCGGGGGGCGGCCGGCGCGGGGTCGGGGGGCGGCCAGCCGGTGGTGACCGGCCCGGGCGACGGCATGCCCCGGTCCCGGTGGCCGGCGAGCCACCGGTCGTGGGCCTGCTGCCACACCACCGCCGTACGCGGCTGCGCCAGCACGTGGTTGACGAACGCGACCAGCTCCCGGCCGTCGGTCAGGCGGAACGCGAAGGCGTGCGGCTCGTCGGTGAACCAGGTGCATTCCTCGTCCCGGTGCTGGTCGCAGGAGCGCCTCTCCGGCCGGGGCGCCTCGGTCACCAGCGTCGTGTCCGGGGCCATCCGGGCGAAGCCCAGCAGGATGTTGTCGTCGGTGCTGACCCCGTCGACCTGCTTCTGACGCAGCATGACCAGGCAGTCGACCGGGTGCGGGGCGTGCACCGGGACCGGCTGCAGGCCGCCCGCGGTGCGGTAGCCGGCGATCATCGCCAGCGAGGTGGTGTCCGTGGCGGCGCAGACCCGCCGGCCGCCGAGCTGTTCCATGCCCGCGAACTCGGGCGTGCCGTCGGCGTTCCGGCGGACCAGCACCGTCTGCCCGGAGTCGAGGTAGTCGTTGGAGAACAGCACCCGCCGGGCCCGCTCGCAGGACGCGGTCAGCGACGTGGCGACGACGTCGATCTCCCCCTTGTCGAGCATGGCGAAGGCGCCCTGACCGGGCGGCACCGCCTTGAAGGTGAGCCGGTTGCGTGGGTCGTCGGCCGGCCAGAGGGCGCGGGCCACGGCCAGCATCAGCTCGATGTTGAACCCCTCGAACCGCTGGGTGCTGGCGTCCCAGTGGCTCATGGTGGCGTCGGACGGGTCCACCCCGGCGACCAGCTCGCCCTTGTCGAGGATCCGGCGCGGGGGCGTCGGGTCGGGCGGGAGGCTGCGGCGCACCGGGCAGACCCCGCCGGTCGCGTCGGTGGTCGGCGTCGTGGCCACCCCCGGCGGCCGCGCGGGGGGCGCGGGAGCGGGTGCCGCTGGCGCGGCGCACCCGGCCAGCGCCGCCAGGAGCGCGAGCGACGCGGCCCGGCGCCGCGTCGGGGTCCGCCGGGGTGTGGTCACTGGTACTCCAGGTGGCGCTGGCGCAGCCCGGCGACCACACCGGCGGCGGCGAGCAGGGTGACCCAGGCGGCGGCGCCGCCCAGGTGGCGGCGTGCCTCGGGCAGCCCGTCGACCATCCGGGTGACCTCCTCGTTGCGGGTGGTCAGTTCGGTCAGCAGGTGGCCCTCCGCCGCGACGAACGCCCGGCCCGCCGATCCCTCGGCGAGCACGGTGTCGACCGCGTCGCGGAACGCGTCGGGCGTCTTGATCTGCCGGGCCGGCCAGACGTCCCGCTCCAGCGCGGTGCAGTCGATCCGGTCCTTCGGCGGTTCCCGCCCTGCGGCGGGCCCGGAGCAGAGGTCCCGGCTGTCGAAGTCCGCCTTGTGCCCGGCCGGGTCGACGCTCGCGCCGAGCCCCAGGTAGACGTCGGCCCGGCCGGCCAGCAGGGCGCCGAGCCGCTGCTGGGTGGCGCTCTGCGCGTCGATCGCCCGTTCCAGCTCCGGGAACCCCCGGTCGGCGTCCGGCCAGTGCCACCACGAGGAGACCAGCATGGCCAGCACGGCCGTGGTGGCCACCGAGGCCAGCAGCAGGCCCGCGTTCAGCCGGCGCCGGGTCCGCCGGCGCAGCCACACCTGCACCACCACCAGGGTGGCGAGGGCGCCCAGCGGCACCAGTACGGACGCGGCCAGCCAGGGCCGGGCGTCGGCGCGGGCGTCGAGCAGCAGCCTGGTGTCGTAGTTCCACAGGCCCTGGGCGGCGGTGAGCAGCTCGGTGGACATGTAGTGCGACGCCTCCCGCGCGTAGGCCGAGGCGAGCACCGCGCGGGCCGCCGGACTGCCCGTCCCGGCCTGCTCCGCCGCCCCGGCCGGCGGGCAGGGCTGCCGGTCGCCCGGGGCCGTCGCGGAGAGCGGACCGGCGACCCGCAGGGCGGCGCACACCACGTCGCGGTAGACCTTCAACCGGGCGGCGATGGTCGCCAGCCGGGTGAGGCGGTCCGGGTCGCCGACGGCGTTGCCCATCGAGTCGGTCAGCGTGCGCTCCACCTCGTGGACGGACGCGTCGTAGGCGGCCACCAGCGGGGCCCGCCGCTCCTCGGCCGGCGGCAGCAGGAAGACGGCGCTGGCCGCGACGTCGGCGTCGGCGAGGCCCTGGTAGATCTGGCGGGCGGTCGTGCTGGTGCCCACGGCGGTCGCCGCGGACCGCTCGCCCAGCGTGGTGGCCGACGCGCGGGACTGCACGGCGACGGCGGCGGTGGCGGCCAACGCGGCGACCAGTACGGCGCCGCTGAGCACGATCAGCGCCGGGGTCGTCCGGAGCGCGTCGCGGAGCCGGCCGGTGCCCACGGTGCGGGTCGGCCCGCTGGCCACGACGGGCCGGTCGGCCCCGGGCTCGTCCCCCGTGTGCGACGCCATGCCCGTCCTCCCGCTCGCCGGGGCCCTCCGGCGGCCTCCTGGCGGAAGGCGTCGCGGTACCGGAGGCGGCCCCGTCCGCCCCGCCGGGCGGTCACCCGGGCGGCCTGCGGTGGAGTCCGGTGGCCGGGTGGGTGATCGCGGGCGGGGGAGGACCAGGGTGGCACCGCGGGTGCACGGGTGGCACGCGTTTGTCCGGTATCTGACCTGAGCGTCACCGGTCGGCCACGCAGGGGAGCGGCCGGTCCGGTCAGAGGGCTGGGTCGTCGGCCTCGGTCCGGGGTGGGAAGGCCAGGGCGAGGGTGAGGTCGAGGACGGTCGCCGGGTCGGTCAGGCGCTCGCCGTACAGCTCGCGGAGCTTGCCCATCCGGTAGCGGACGGTCTGCGCGTGCACGAAGAGGTCGGCGGCCACGTCGTCGCGCCGGCCCTGGTGCAGCAGCCAGGAGCGCAGGGTCTCGGCGAGCCGGTCGGCGGTGCCGGGCGGCAGCGACGCGAGCGGCGCCAGGACCCGGGCGCGCAGGTCGGCGAGCCCTTCCGGGTCGGTGCTCAGCACCAGCTCGGCCAGGTGCTCCTCGGTGTCCAGCGCCGGCCCGTCGTCGGCCGGGCGCAGGCCGAGCGACAGGGCCCGGACCGCCCGCTGGTAGGAGGAGGCGACCAGGGCCCAGGGCCGGGCGGGGCCGAGCAGGGCACGGCGGCCGTGCAGCACCCGGGCGAGCTGCCGCCGCCGGTCACCGTGCGTGTCGGGCACCAGCAGCACCGCCAGGTCCTCGCCCGCCCCGCCCGCCGGAAGGTCGTCGCCGCTCTCCAGGGTGTGCGGGTGCAGCCGGGCGAGCGCCGCGCGGAGGTTGGCCCGGGGCAGCAGGACGACGGTGAGGGTCTGCGGCGGCGGCCAGTCGGCCCGCTCGGCGCTGCGCAGCAGCGCCTCCTCGGGCTCCCCGGCGAGCAGCCGCTGGGTGAGCCGCTCCAGGTTGCGTCGCCGGGCCCGCCCGGCGCTGGCCAGCTCGTCGGCGTGCCCGGCCACGCTGGCGGCGGAAAGCTCGTCGATGTACGCGAACATCAGCTCGGCGAACTCGGCGACGGTGGCGGCGGACGACCCGCCCTGCACGGTGGTGGTGGACATCTCCCGCCAGGAGACCCGGGCGCCGACGCGGTACGCGGCGAGCAGGGCGTCCATGCTCCGGCCGGAGCGCGCCTCGCCGCTGCCGAGGGCGTACGCGGCCTCCAGCGCGCCGACCAGCGGGGTGCTCGGATCGCCGCCCTGGGAACGGCCGATGAGCTGGAGGAACGTGCCGAGCGCGATCTGCACCGCGGTCTCGATCTTCTCGCGCATCTGACCGGTCAGGGCACCGGAGTAGCTGGGCACCTCGGCGGTGATGGCGGTCACCGTGCGCTCGGCGAGCAGGGGCAGCCGGGCGTGCAGCGCGCCGGCCACCCGGGCGTCCAACTCGAGGCGGGCCGCGCGCCGCGTGGCCTCCGAGCGTTCGGACACGTTTGTTCCCTCCGCACAAAAAGCCTCGTCCGGTTCACCTTCGCAGGTCAAGATTTTATGCCATTCTGCCGGCGACCATCGAATCATGACCACCACCGTCCCGAACCCCTCCGGGAAGGCGGCCCTGCGGGGCCGGATCCTTCGGCTGGCCACGTCGGTCACCACCCCGTTGCTGCCCGACGACTACCTCGACATGGTCGCCCCGCTGCGCTCCGGCGCCGATCTGCGCGGCCGGATCCTCGCCGTGCGCCCCGAGACCGCCGACGCGGCGACGCTGGTGATCCGGCCCGGCCGGGACTGGCGCGGGCACACCCCCGGGCAGTACGTCCGCCTCGGCGTCGACGTCGACGGCGTACGCCAGTGGCGGGCCTACTCGGTCACCTCGCCCCCCGCGCGCCGGGGCGGGCCGATCTCGGTCACCGTGAAGGCCATCCCCGACGGGGTCGTCAGCAACCATCTCGTCCGGCGCACCCGGCCCGGGACGCTGGTCCAGCTCGACCAGGCCCAGGGCGACTTCGTGCTGCCGGGCCGGCCGCCGGCCCGGGTGCTCTTCGTGACCGCGGGCAGCGGCGTCACCCCCGTGATGGGGATGCTGCGCGCCGACCGGCTGAGCGGCGCCGACGTCGTCGTGGTGCACTCGGCGCCCACCCCCGCCGACGTGATCTTCGGCGCCGAGCTGCGGGACCTGGCCGCGCGGGGCGCGATCCGGCTGGTCGAGCGGCACACCGACACCGACGGGCTGCTCACCGTGGCCGACCTCGACCGCCTCGTGCCCGACCACCTCGACCGGGAGACCTGGGCCTGCGGCCCGCTCGGCCTGCTCGACGCCCTGGAGGAGCACTGGACGGCCGGGGGGCGCGGCGACCGGCTGCACACCGAGCGGTTCCGGCCGACCGTCATCTCGCCCGGCGAGGGCGGCGCGGTCACCTTCGTCCGTTCGGGCGTGACCGTCGCCGCCGACGGGGCGACCCCGCTGCTCGACGCCGGCGAGAACGCCGGGGTGCTGATGCCCTCGGGCTGCCGGATGGGCATCTGCTTCGGCTGCGTCCTGCCGCTGCGCCAGGGCGCGGTTCGGGACCTGCGAAACGGGGAACTGACCACGGCGGTGCCCGGCGACGGCGTCCGCATCCAGACCTGCGTGTCGGCGGCGGCCGGCCCCTGCGACATCGACCACTGACCGGAGTACCTGACGTGACCGTGATCCAGAACAAGCCCGTGAACCCGATCGCCCACCTCACCGCCGAGGACATCGAGACCATCGGCAGGGAACTCGACGCGATCCGCGAACGGGTGGTCGCCAGCAGGGGCGAGCACGACGCCGCCTACATCCGCCGGGTCATCTCCACCCAGCGCAAGCTGGAGATCGGCAGCCGGGTGGTGCTGCTGTTCTCCCTCTTCCCGCCCGCCTGGATCGTGGGCACGGCCGGCCTGACCGTGGCCAAGATCCTGGAGAACATGGAGGTCGGCCACAACGTCCTGCACGGCCAGTGGGACTGGATGCGCGACCCGAAGATCCACTCCACCACCTGGGAGTGGGACCACGTCTCGCCCGCCGACCAGTGGAAGCACTCGCACAACGAGCTGCACCACACGTACACGAACGTCCTCGGCAAGGACAACGACCTCGGCTACGGCATCATGCGCGTCGACGAGGACCAGCGGTGGCACCCGTTCCACCTGGGGCAGCCGCTGTGGAACTTCATCAACGCCTGCTTCTTCGAGTACGGCATCGCCGCGTACGACCTGGAACTGGGGCGCAACCTGCGCAAGGGCCGGCACAAGAAGCCCGAGTTCCGGGCCCGGGCCCGGGCAGTGGGCCGCAAGATCCGCCGGCAGGTGCTCAAGGACTACGTGGTGCACCCGCTGCTGTCGGGGCCCTCGTTCCTGCACACGCTGGCCGCCACCTTCACCGCCAATCTCCTGCGCAACCTGTGGAGCCACTCGGTGATCATGTGCGGGCACTTCCCGGAGGGCGTGGAGACCTTCTCCCGGCGCTCGATCGAGGGCGAGACCCGCGGCGAGTGGTACGTGCGCCAGATGCTCGGCTCGGCCAACATCAGCGGCAGCCGGCTGATGCACATCATGACCGGCAACCTGTCGTTCCAGATCGAGCACCACCTCTTCCCGGACCTGCCCAGCAACCGCTACCAGGAGATCGCCCCCGAGGTGCGGGCACTGTTCGACCGCTACGGGCTGAAGTACACCACCGGCTCGCTGCCCCGGCAGGTCTTCTCCGCGTGGCGGAAGGTCGTCCGGCTGTCGTTGCCGAACCGGAAGGCGCCCCGCCGGGTCGACGACCGCCCCGCGCCGGCGCTCGCCACGTCCGGCGTCTGACCCGCCCCCGACGCCGCCGCCCGCCGCGAAACGCGCTGGGCGGCGGCGAGGTGTCCCCGTACAGTCGGGGCATGGAGATCAGGCACCCCTTCGCCGCCGCGGCCGCGCGAGCTTCGCGCTCGTCGGTCGCCGCCGCCTGACCTCACCATCACCCGCCGGCGACCGGAAACGGTCTGCCGGCTTTCTCGTCCCCGTCGGCCCGCCGGTCCCCGGCGGCGGACCCTTTCCGGTCGTCCCACCCGGAAAGGCCACCGCCATGACGTACGACCCGATCAGCCGCACCTTCCTCGACTTCTTCCGCGAGCGCGGCCACGAACTCGTGCCCGACGGCTCCCTGATCCCGCCGCCGGGCGACCCGGTGCTCTTCACCACCTCCGGGATGCACCCCCTGACCCCCTACCTGGAGGGTCGGCCCCACCCGCTGGGCCGGCGGCTGGTGAACGTGCAGCGCTGCCTGCGCACCACCGACCTGGACGAGGTGGGCGACTCCACCCACCTGACCCTGTTCCGGATGCTGGGCTCCTGGTCGCTCGGCGACTACGACCTGCCCCGCAGCCTGCGGTGGGGCTACGAGCTGCTGCGCGACGGCTTCGGCGTGCCGCACGACCGGATGCACGCGACGGTCTTCGGCGGCGACGACCGGGTCGGCCCGGACGAACAGTCGCTGCGCACGTGGGGCGAGCTGGGCGTGCCCGTGGAGCTGACGGGGGAGGAGAACTGGTGGTCCAACGGCCCGACGGGGCCGTGCGGACCCGACACCGAGATCTTCGTCTGGACCGGCGACGGCCCGCCCCACGGCACCCCCGGCACCGACGAGCGGTGGATGGAGGTCTGGAACCACGTGGGGATGCGCTACCACCGGCACCCCGACGGCCGACTGACGCCGCTGCGCCAGCCCAACGTGGACACCGGGATGGGCCTCGAACGGCTGGAGATGGTGCTGCGCGGGCACCGCTCGGTCCACGAGGGCGAGGGCCTCGTGCCGTGGGTGCGCGACGTGTCCGACGTGTGGGGCCTGCGCGACGCGTCGCTGCGCGTGGTCGGCGACCACCTGCGTACGGGCGTGGCGGTGGTCGGCGACGGCGTACGGCCCTCGAACACCGGCCGCGGCTACGTGCTGCGCCGGCTGTTGCGCCGGACGCTCACCATGCTGTGGCGCGACGACGCGTCCAGGACCCTGTCCGACCTGCCGACCGGGCCGGTACGGCACACCCTCGACGGGTTCCGGCAGCCCGTCGGCGTGGACGAGGTGCGGGACGTGTTCTCCGGCGAGGAACGGCGGTTCCGGGAGCTGCTGCGGCGCGGGCGGCCGGTGGTCTCCCGGCGCCGGTCCCGGGGACCGCTGACCGAGGCGGACTACCGCGATCTGCACGACACCCACGGGCTGCCGCGCGACCTCGTCGACGGCCTGCTCGCCGAGGTGGCCTGACCTTCTGGCCCGTCGCCGGGGACCGGTGGCGGCGGTGCGCGCCGCGCCGACGCCGCTGCCGCCCGGGACCGGGGTCGCCGCTGCCGTCCGGGGACCGGGGTCGCCGCTGCCGTCCGGGGACCGGGCCGCCGCTGCCGTCCGGGGACCGGGCCGCCGCTGCCGCCCGGGACCGGGACGCCGGTCCCGGACGGCAGGGGGAGCGGGGAAACTAGCTGGCGTAGGTCTCGAACTCGGCGACCTTCGGCGCGCCGCTCGAACCGGTGATCCTGAACGTGATCTTGGTCAGGGACGTCGAGGGGAAGGTGATGACGCCCGCCCCGCTGCCGGAGGCCAGGACGGCACCGGTGCCGTGGTTGACGAGCTGCCAGGACCCGATGCTGCCCTGGGTGCCCGACGGCTCACGGATGACGACCCGGGCCACGCTGGTGGCGGAACCCCACTTGATCGAGATGTCGCCGGTCGCGCCCGACGGCGACCAGTGGGTGCTCAGGCTGCCGTCGCGCACGTTGCCGTAGCTCGTGCCGTCGGCCTTGCTGGAGCCGTCGGAGCCGGCGCCGATGCTGAGGTTGCTCCCGCTGGGCGGGTTCGTCGGCCCAGGGGTGGGGCTGCTGGTCGGCCCGGGCGTCGGGCTGGTGGTCGGCCCCGGCGTGGGGGTGGTCGGCGTCGGTGCCGGCGTCTGCGGCGAGCAGCTGCCGTTCGACTCCCGCAGGCCGGTGTTGGCGCCGGCCGTCTGGCGGACGATGTCCGGCACGCAGGCGGCCCCGTCCAGGCTGTACGAGTACGGGATGCTGACGCTGGTGTTGGACACCGGGTTCGGGCCGGCCGGGTTGTTGTCGCCGCTGCGGCTGGACCAGGTCACGTTGTCGAAGACGTTTCCGGCGACCTGCCAGTAGCCGGCCTCGCTGGTGTAGAAGGTGCCGAGGACGTCCTTGGAGTTCCGGAAGTAGTTGTTCTCCACCTTGGCCCTGGCTCCGGCCCGCGAGTTGATGCCGGACTCGTGCAGGCTCACGTAGTGGTTGTTGTAGATGTGCGCGATGCCGCCGCGCAGCAGGGGCGTACGGGAGTCGATGTTCTCGTACAGGTTGTGGTGGAACGTGACGAAGCCGTTCGAGCGGTCGCTCTCGCTGGACCCGATGAGGCCGCCACGGCCGGAGTTGCGCAGGATGCTGTACGACAGCGTCACGTACTGGACGTTGTCCTTCATGTCGAAGAGGCCGTCGTACCCCTCCGACTCCCCGCCCGAGGCCTCCAGGGTGGCGTGGTCGACCCAGACGTTGCGGACGGTGCTCTCCATGCCGATGGCGTCACCGCCGTTGGACGTGGGCGAGCCCGACTTCTTGACGTTCCGGACCGTCACGTTCCGGATGATGATGTTGCTGGAATCGCGGATGTGGATGCCCAGCTGGTCGAAGACGGCTCCGGTGCCGACCCCGATGATCGTGACGTTGCTGATCTGCTTGAGCTCGATCACGCCGGCGGCGGTGTTGCAGCTGTCGCCCGACACCTTGGCGGTGTTGCCGTGGTTGATGGTCCCCTGCACCTCGATGATGATCGGGGTGCTGCTGCTGGCCCGGGTGCACAGGGCCGTGTGGATCCCGGTGCCCGTGCTGACCCGTACCGTCTGCCCGCCCGCGCCGCCGGTCGTGCCGCCGTTCTGGGTCGCGTAGCCGGTGGCGGCGCCGGCGGCTGCCGACGCCTGCGGCATCGGCAGGGCCGCCACGCCGAGCGCGGCCCCGACGGCTGTCGTGGCCAGTGCCACCTGGAGTCGCAGTGCGACTGGTCGTCTCATCCTTGCCTCACCTTCGTATGAAATTTCGGGTGTCGCTGTCACGTGCCGTGGTCGGGCCGTCGAGGCTGCCGACGTGTCGCCGGCCGCCGGACGGGTCGCTCGTCGACCCGGCTGTGGAGGTGTTCTTCTCGATGTGGAGCGGGTCGGCGGTTCCGCCTCGGCCTCGACCGTCGAGGTCGTCGGCGTCGGCCGCGAGGCCGCCAAGATCCGCTCTGGTGGTGCCGTCGCCCGTGCCCGGAAAGCGCTTTCCAGCGAGGATAGGGACCTGTCTATCGATATGGCAAGAACCTGTCCGGATTGCGGTGTGATGCCCTGCTCCGCCCGCCCCGACAGCGGCCGCCCGCGCCGCCGCCGGTAGCGGGGGCACGGGCATCGGGTGGTGCGGTGGCCGGCCGGATCAGACAGGATGACCTGCGCGAGGGCGTCGCCGGGCCGCGCCGCGGCCGACGGCCCGCCCGTCGACGGAAGGAGACCCGTGTCGTCCACCCTGCTCTCCCGTCGCGACCTGCGCTTCCTGCTGCACGACTGGCTGGACGTGACCCGGCTGACCGAGCGGCACCGCTACGCCGAGCACTCCCGGGAGACCTTCGACGCCGTGCTGGAACTCGCCGAGCGGGTCGCGGTCGAGCGGTTCGCCCCGCACAACCGGGCCGCCGACCTCGCCGAGCCCACCTTCGACGGCCGCCGGGTGCACACCATCGCGCAGGTCAAGCAGGCCCTCGACGTCTTCGCCGAGACCGGGCTGCTGGGCGCCGGCATGGACGCGTCCGTCGGCGGCATGCAACTGCCGCACGTCGTACGGGCCGCCTGCTTCGCCTGGCTCCAGGCCGCCAACGCCGGCACCTCGGCGTACCCGCTGCTGACCCTCGGCAACGCCAACCTGCTGCTGGCGCACGGCAGCCCCGAGCAGATCGACACCTGGGTCCGCCCGATGGTGCAGGGGCGTTTCTTCGGCACGATGTGCCTGTCCGAGCCGCAGGCCGGCAGCTCGCTGGCCGACATCACCACCCGCGCCGAGCCGCAGGACGACGGGACGTACCGGCTGCACGGCACCAAGATGTGGATCTCCGGCGGCGACCACGAGCTGTCGGAGAACATCGTCCACCTGGTGCTCGCCCGGATCCCCGGCGGCCCGCCCGGGGTCAAGGGGATCTCGCTGTTCATCGTCCCGAAGGTGCTGCTGGGCGACGACGGCGCGCTCGGCGCCCGCAACGACGTCGTGCTGGTCGGCCTCAACCACAAGATGGGCTACCGGGGCACCACCAACACGCTGCTCAACTTCGGCGAGGGCGTGCACCGGCCCGGCGGGCGCCCCGGCGCGGTCGGCTACCTGGTCGGTGAGCCGCACCAGGGCCTGGCGCAGATGTTCCACATGATGAACGAGGCGCGCGTCGGGGTGGGTGCCGGCGCCACCGCCCTCGGCTACACCGGCTACCTCAAGTCCCTCGCGTACGCCCGCCAGCGGCCACAGGGCCGACCGCTGGCCGACAAGGACCCGGCGACGCCGCAGGTGCCCATCGTCGCCCACCCGGACGTGCGCCGGATGCTGCTGGCGCAGAAGAGCTACGTGGAGGGCGCCCTGGCGTTCGTCCTCTACTGCGGTCGGCTGCTCGACGAGGAGAAGACCGCGCCGGACGCGGCGGACCGGGAGCGGGCGCGGCTGCTGCTGGACGTGCTCACCCCGATCGCGAAGAGCTGGCCGTCACAGTGGTGCCTGGCCGCCAACGACCTGGCCATCCAGGTGCACGGCGGCTCCGGCTACACCCGCGACTACGACGTCGAGCAGCACTGGCGCGACAACCGGCTCAACCCGATCCACGAGGGCACCCACGGCATCCAGGCGCTGGACCTGCTGGGGCGCAAGGTCACCATGCGCGACGGGGCCGGGCTGGCGCTGCTGGTGGAGACGGTCCGGGCCACGACCACCCGCGCGTGGCGGGCCGGGGGCGAGGCCGCCGAGCTGGCCGCCCCGCTCGGCGCCGCCCTCGACCGGGTCGCCCTGGTCACCCGGCGACTGTGGAGCACCGGCGACCCGGAGGTGGCGCTGGCCAACGCCAGCGTCTACCTGGAGGCGGTCGGCCACGTGGTGATCGCGTGGATGTGGCTGGAGCAGCTTCTCGTCGTCGAGGCGGCCGGCGACCCCGGCGACGGCCCGGACGCCGACCTGCACGCCGGCAAGCGGCAGGCCGCCCGGTACTTCTTCCGGCACGAGCTGCCTCGCACCGGCCCCCAGTTCGACCTGCTGGACAGCCTCGACCGGACCACGCTGGAGATGCGCGACGACTGGTTCTGACCCGCCCCCGCCGGTTCCGCTGCCCCCGGCCGGTTCCGCCGCCCTCTGCCGGTCCCGCTGCCCCGCCGGTCCGGCTGCCCTCACCGGTCCCGCCGGCCCCAGCGGGGTGCCCTGTCCCACCGGGATCGTTGGTGCGCGGCCCGCCTATCCTTGCCAGCCATGAACCCCGGTGACGTGACCGTTCCGCCGCCCGCAGACGGAGCCGGGGAACGGCTGGAGACCCTGCGGCGCTGGTGGCGGCTGCCGGCTCCCGCGCGACGCGAGGTACGGCTGCTCAGCCGCTCCGGACGGCACCACCCGGACCGGGAGATCGCCTGGGTGGCCTGGCGGTGGGCGCAGGTCGTGCTGCCACCGGGAGCGCCGGAGCCGGGCCGCGCCCGCAACATGCTCAGCGCGGCCGGCTTCTGGGCGCTCATCCTGCTGGACCTGGTCACCGGCGTCGATCCGACGGACCCGCCCGAGCCCCGGTGGCTCGACCGCCGCCGGGCCCGGCGCGTCCTGCGGGCCGGCCCGCCCGTCGCCTGACCGGTCGGCGGCCGGGGCGACGGCGCCGCCCGACGGGGTGCCGCCCGTCGGGGTGCCGCCCGTCGGGGTGCCGCCCGACGGGGTGCCGGCCGTCGGGGTGCCGGCCGACCCGATCCGCACTACCCGCCGCTGCACCGCTCGCTTGGCCCACGACACCGCCTCACCCGCCATCGCGGTGCCCGGGCCCGGCGGTCTCAGCCGTCGGCGAGCAACCGGTCGCGGACCTCGCGGCGCAGGACCTTGCCGATCTGGGACCGGGGCAGGTCCTCGACGACGACCACGCGGCGGGGCACCTTGTAGCCGGCCAGGTGCCGACGGCACGCCGCCCGCAGGCCCGCCTCGTCAGGTGGCTCGGCGCCCTCGTCCAGGACGACAGCCGCCACCACCTCCTCGCCGCCGTGCTCGCCGGGCAGGCCGACCACAGCGGCGTCGCGGACGCCGGGAACGCGGCGCAACGCGTCCTCCACCTCCGACGGGTAGACGTTGAACCCGCCGGTGATGATCAGCTCCTTGATCCGGTCGACCACGCTGACGAAGCCGTCGGCGTCGGCCACCACGACGTCCCCGGTACGCAGCCAGCCGTCGGGCAGCAGCGCCGCCGCCGTCTCCGCCGGGCGGTTCCAGTAGCCGGCGAACACCTGCGGCCCCCGGATCAGCAGCTCGCCCGCCTCACCCGGGGCGCGGTCGCGCGACGGATCCTCGGGGTCGACGATGCGGATGTCGGTGGACGGGAACGGCACGCCGACCGTGCCCGGCCGGCGGGCGGGGGAGACCGGGTTGCCGAGCGCGACGGGGGAGGTCTCGGTCATGCCGTAGCCCTCGACGAGCAGCCCGCCGGTGACCGACTCCCACAGCTCGACCGTCGCCGGGGGCAGCGCCATGGCGCCGGAGATGGCGTACCGGGCCGAGGAGAGGTCGATCCCGCGTTCCCGGGCGGTCGTGGCGAGCTTTTCGTAGATCGGCGGGACGGCGGGCAGGAAGGTCGGCGGCTGGCGACGCACCGCCGCCAGCGTCTGGTCCAGGTCGAAGCGGGGGAACAGCACCAGCGTGGCGCCGATGCCCACCGAGAAGGTGAGACAGAGCGTCAGCCCGTACGCGTGGAACAGCGGCAGCACCGCGTACACCGTCTCCTCGCCGTCGCGCAGGCCCGGCACCCAGGCGCGGCCCTGCGCCGCGTTGGTCCGCAGGTTACGGTGGCTCAGGATGGCGCCCTTCGGCGTGCCGGTGGTGCCGCCCGTGTACTGCAACAGCGCCGTGTCGTCCGGGCCGGGGGCGGGGTGCGCGGCGGCTAGCGGGCCGGCCTCGGCCACCAGCCGCTCCCAGGACAGCGCTCCGGGCGCGGGCCCGGTCATCGCCGCGCGGGTGGCCCGCGCCCGGGCCAACGGCAGCCGCAGCGCCCAGCGCTTGCGCCGGGGCAGGGCCCGGGTGAGGTCCACCGCGACCACGGTCTCGACGGCCGTCGCGCCCGCGCTGTCGCGGACGAGGGGGGCCACCTTGTCCCAGACCACCGCGACCCGGGCGCCGTGGTCGGCGAGTTGCCGGGTGAGCTCCTGCGCGGTGTAGAGCGGGTTGTGCTCCACCACCACCGCGCCGAGCCGCAGCACGGCGTAGAAGGCGACCACGTGCTGCGGGCAGTTCGGCAGCACCAGCGCCACCCGGTCGCCCCGGCCGACGCCGAGCCGGCGCAGCGCCTCGGCTCCCCGGCCCACCTGGTCGTCCAGGTCGGCGTACGTGGTGGTGGCGCCGAAGAAGTCCAGGGCGATCCGGGGGCCGAAGCGGTGGGCGGCGTCGCGCAGCAGGTCGACCAGCGACTCGTTGGACGGCGCGACGGTCGCCGGCACGCCCGGGGCGTAGCTGCGCAGCCAGGGCCGCTCGGCACTCAGGTCCATGTCTCTCCTCCGCCCGTGCCGGACCATCTCCTACTTAACGGTAACCTACGGTCGCGTAGGTAGCGTTCGGGGTCCCCCCGTCCGGCCGGCTCCGGTCGTAGACTCCGACGGTGCGGGATCGACGGGTCGTGGCGCTCTGGTCCGTGTTCGTCCTGCTCGCCGCCGCGTCGTCGGCGCTCGTCACGCTCCGCCCCGACCGCCTCTCCGACCTGCACATCTATCGTGGCGCACTGCTGCACCTGCAGGCCGGCCGGCCGCTGTACGAGTTCGCCGCCGAGAACGGCGGCCCCTTCACCTACCCGCCGTTCGCCGCGCTCGTGCTCTGGCCGGTCTCGGCCGTCGCCGAGGGTGTCGTGCAGGGGGTCTGGCTGGCGCTGATCTGCCTCGCGGTGGTCGCCATCGCGGTGCCGGTCGGCCGCGTACTGGCCGGCGGGCCGCGGCGGCACCTGGTCGTGCCGGCCGTCGCCTGCGCCCTGATGCTCTCCGCGCCGGTGCAGAGCAATCTGCGCTTCGGCCAGGTAAGCGTCTTCATCGTGCTGCTCGCGCTGCTCGACGGCATGGGCGTCCCCCCGGCCCGGCTGCGGGGCGTCCTCGTGGGGGTGGCCGCCGCGATCAAACTGACCCCGCTGCTGTTCGTTGTCTACTTCCTCGTCACGGGCCGCTACCGGGACGCCGGGCGGGCCGTCGTCACGTTCCTGGCCTGCGCCGTGCTGGGCGCGGTGGTTCTCCCGGTGGAGAGCTGGACCTACTGGACCGAGGCGGTGCGCAACACGTCCCGGATCGGCAACCTGGCCTCGCTGGGCAACCAGTCGGTGCACGGCATGCTGCTGCGCCTCGGCCTCGACCAGGCGTCGCTGCCGCTGCTCTGGGCGGCCCTGGTGGCCGTCGTCTGCGCGGTGGCCCTGCTGCGGGCCCGGCACCTGGCGGCGCACGGGCGCCCCGGCCACGCCGCCGTGCTCGTCGGCTGCGCGACCGTCGCCGCGTCCCCCGTGTCCTGGACGCACCACCAGATCTGGCCGGTGCTGGCGGCGATGCTGCTGATCGGGGCCGACGGGGTCGCCCGGCGGGTCGCCGGCGGCGCCCTGCTGGTGACCATGGTGGTCTCGCTGGGGGTGGCGCTCAGGCCGGTCTCGACCACGTCCGGGGTGCAGTTCCTCCTCGAGAACGCCCGGGCCCTCGGCGTCGCTGTGCTCTGCCTCGCCGGGTTCGGCGGGGCGGTGCTGGCCGCAGCCGGCGCGGGCCGACGGACCCCGGCGACCCGCGGCTGGCTGCGGGTGGGCACGACCGCCGCGCTGGCCGTGGCGTTCTTCGCCGTGCAGCCGCTGCCCGCAGGCGCCGATCCGACCTTCAAGGCGTACGCGCTCTCCGACGTCGCCAACCCGCGCTACTTCTTCGTCTGCCGGGGCCCGGCGGAGTGCGCCGCGTACGGCACGGACGCGCCGGTCACCTTCGGCACCCGCAGGGAGAAGACCAAGGTCCGCGTCAACGGGGTGGTGTCGCCCGCCGTCGCCCGGCTGGAATACCACTCCGCCCCCGGGGGCGCGCCCCGGGTCATTCCACTGCTCGCGCCCTACCCGGGCCCCCGGACGTTCTCGTTCCGGTCGGCGACCATGACCCACGGCCGGCTGGTCGCCTACGCGGCCGACGGGCGCCCGATCGCGACCTACGACGAGGAGTTGGCCGCCGCGCTCGCCGTCAGCGGTACCCGGCGGAATGGCGCACCGCCCGCCGGCCCTTGACCACCCCCATGACGACGACCGCGACCAGCGCCACCACGCCGATGATCACCAGCCAGCGGACCGCCTCCAGCAGCAGCCCGAGCAGGATGAGCGCGCCGGCGACGACGCCGACGGCCCAGAGCATGGCTCGCATGTCCACCTCCCGTGACTCCGGCCGCGCGGCGCGGCCTGGCCGTCTGCCTTCCCGGCCCGCACCCGGCCATGCCGCCACGACCGGCGAAGTCCTCGCGCGGCACGCCGGTGGCGCACATTTTCGCTGACATCACCGTCATGGTCCGGGCCGCCGCGTCGGCCAGCACCGCGTCCAGCGCCGCCCGGCAGCCGGCGGTACGGGAGTACGCCGCGCACGCCCGGAGGACCGCGACGCTCCGCCGACCAGCCGGCTACCTGGCGCCGGAGCTGGCGGTTACGGGAGCACGCCGCGCACGCCCAGAGGGCCGCGACGCTCCGCCGACCAGCCGGCTACCTGGCGCCGGAAGCCGGCGGTACGGGAGTACGCCGCGCACGCCCGGGAGGGCAGCGACGCTCCGCCGACCATCCGACTGACCGGCGTCCGAGGAGGCCCGGCACGGTCGCCACCGCCGCGGCCGTCCGGCGCGGCCGCTCCGCCGCCGGCCGACAGCGTGGATCTTGGACAGTTGTCGTTCTCGGGTAACGACAACTGTCCAAGATCGCGAGTGGATGTCCGCGGTGCGTGCTGCGGGCGTCGGTTCCGATCAGGCGCGGCGTTCCGCTGCCAGTTTGGCGGGGTGCTCGGCGGATCCGGCCACAGGTGGAGCAGCGGGGGGCGTCCCGTTTCCGCGGGTTGCGTCCAAAAGGCGCAGCGGTCCGGTCGCCGCCCGGCGGGGCGTCCGGTGACCGCGTCAGCGCTGGGCGACGTAGACCGTGTTGGCCGACTGCCCGCCGGTCAGCGGGTTGGGGAACGGGACGACGTGCGCCCGCGCGGTGCGGAACACCTCGGCGAGGACGGCCTCGAAGTCGGCGTCGGGCGGATCGTCCGACCAGAGGGCGAACACCCCGTCCGGGTGCAAATGGGCGGCGAGCCGGCGCAGGCCGTCGGGGGTGTAGAAGGGGGCGTGGCCGGGGTGCAGCACGTTGCGCGGCGAATGGTCCACGTCGAGCAGCACGGCGTGGAACCGCCGTTCCGGCTCCCGCGGGTCGAAGCCGGTGCCCTCGGCCACCGCGGCGAAGAAGTCGGCCCGCACGAACCGGGTACGCGGGTCGGCGGCCAGCCCGGCGGCGAAGGGCAGCAGCCCCCGGCGGTGCCAGTCGATGACGTCCTCGATCGCCTCCACCACCAGCAGCGAGCCGACCCGGTCGTCGGAGAGCGCGGTGCGGGCGGTGTAGCCGAGGCCGAGGCCGCCGACGACCACGTCGAGCCCCTGCACGGACAGGGGAGCCAGGCCCAGCCGGGCCAGCTCGATCTCCGCGACGGGGAAGAGGCTGGACATCAGGTACTCGTCGTCGAGCTTGACCTCGTACACCTCGACGTCGAGCGACGGGTCGCGGCGCCGGCGCAGGCTGATGAGGCCGATCGGGGTCTCCCGCCAGGCCAGTTCCTCGAATCGCACGCCCACGGGCCCGGATGCTACCCCCCGCCGCCCCGGGCCCCGGCGGCCGGCACGCGCATTCCTCCCGCCCGGCCGGGTATGCCCACCCCGTCGAGGGCCACCCGACCGGGGGCCGGGCAGGGGGCGCGCGGTGGCGGACATGCTGGCCGGACGGCTGCACCTGACGGAACGGGCGCTGCGGATGGACCCGCCCCGGCGAGGCGGTCGGGGTGTGGGGCGTGGGTGGGCTGGGCGCGCACGCCGTCCAACTGCTGCGACTGGTGGGTGCGGCCCCGGTGATCGCGGTGGAACCGCTGGCGGTGGCGCGGGACCGGGCGGCGGTCCTGGGGGCCGACGCGGTGCTCGACCCGGCCGACGCCGCGTTCCGCGAGACCGTGCTGGAGTTGACGGGCGGGCGGGGGCTGGACGTCGCGTTCGACTTCGCCGGGGTGACCGCCGTACGCGAGCAGGCGTTGACCGTGCTGGGCCGCCGGGGCCGGCTGGTGCTCGCGGGCATCGCCAACAAGCCGGTGACGATCGCCTCGGACAGCCCGTTCACCTACTTCCAGCAGGCGGTGCTCGGCCACTACGGCTCGGAGGGCGAGCACGTCGAGCAGTTGGTGTCCCTGGCCCGGCAGCGTCGGCTCGACCTGTCGGCGTCGGTCAGCGACGTGCTGCCGCTGGCCGACGCCGAGGAGGCGGTGCGCCGGGTGCAGACCAAGCAAGGTGACCCGATCCGGCTGATCCTGCGCCCCTGACCAATTCCGCTACGTCCGGTCGGGCCGGTCCCGCCGCTCGGGCGGGCTCCGATGGTCGGGCCGGTCCCGCCGCTCGGGTGAGCTCCGATGGTCGGGTCGGTCCCGATGGTCGGGTCGGTCGAAGCGGCGGCGCCGCACGACCGCCGTAGCCGCCGTCGCCGCCGTCACCAGGGCGACGGTCCACAGCAGGGGATCCGTCCGCAGGTGCGCGGGCAGTTGCCCGGCCAGGACGAACACGCCCATCGCCGCCACGAACCAGCCGAACGCCCGGCGTAGCACGTCCTCGCGGACGCGTCCGGCCAGCCGGCCGCCGGCCAGGCTGCCGAGCACGGCCGCGGCGGTGACGGCGGTGGCCAGGCCCGGGTCGATGTCGACGGTGGACAGGTAGCCGGCCAGCCCGGCGAACGACTTCATCGCGATGACCACGAGCGAGGTGCCGACCGCGACCGGCATCGGCAGGCCGCCCAGCAGCGCGAGGGCCGGCACCACCAGGAACCCGCCGCCCGCGCCGACCAGGCCGGTGACCAGTCCGACCACGACGCCGTCGAGGAGCACCCGCGCCACGGGCAGCTCAGGCCGCTGCCGCCCGGGGCCGTCGTGCCGGCCCCGCAGCATGGCCGTCGCGGTGGCGAGCATCATGACGGCGAAGCCGGCGAGCAGGACGGCGGGCGGGACGAACGCGGCGAGGCGTCCGCCGCCGTACGCGCCGACCATGCCAGCGGCCCCGAAGAGCAGGCCGGTGCGCCACCGGACCCGGCCGGCCCGGGCGTGCGGCAGCGCGCCGACGGCACTGGTCACCCCGACGACGAGCAGCGAGGTGGCGATCGCCTCGCGGGCCGGCAGGTCGGCCACGTAGACCAGCAGCGGCACGGCGAGGATGGACCCGCCGCCGCCGAGCAGGCCGAGGCTCATCCCGATGAGGACGGCCAGCGCGACGGTCAGCGCGAGGCTGCCGGTCACGGCAGGGGCCGGGGCGTCGGGTGGTCTCCGAGCCGACCGACGACGGTCTGCACGTCGCAGCTCGCGCCGCGGTTGTAGGGGAGCCTGCCGAGCAGCATGCCCATCGCGCAGGTGTCGGTGACGGCGGCGAAGGTGAGGCCGGCGCCGATGAGGCCGGCGACCCACTTCAGGCCGGGTACGAACACCGAACCGAGGATGCTGAGCAGGACGATCGAGCCGGCGACGAGGCGGACCTGCCGCTCCAGCTCCCAGCGAGGCGTGCCCCGGCGGACCGGTCCCTGGGCGGCCTGCCACGCGGTCATCCCGCCGTCGAGGATCCTGAGGTCGGGCAGCCCGACACCAGCGAGGGCCTGCCCGGCCCGGGTGGCGCGAGCCCCGGAGCGGCAGATGAGCACCACCGTCTCGTCGAGGTGCCGCCGCAGCTCCTCGCGGTGCTCCCTGAGCACGTCGAGCGGCACGTTGTGGGCGCCGGGGACGTGGGCCGTCTCGAACTCCGCGGGGGTGCGCACGTCCAGCATGCGCGGAGCGCGGCCGGAGTCGATCAGCTCGCGCAGCGTGGCGGCGTCGAGGGTGGGCGGGGCGCTCGGTGAAGTGGTCATCTCTCCTCGTTCAGTGCTCGATCGCCCGTGGAAGGGCAGGGTGGGTCGGCCCGGCGCCGATCGGCGGCGGGCGCGCGTCGCCGTGCGGACGACCGGTGGCGTACGCAGGGGGCGGGGCCGGCGGTGCGTGGGTCGGTCAGGCGTCGCCGGGGCTCATGGCGACCCCGGCGGCTTCGGCCCGGCCGAACTTGTCGTCGATCACGACGACCTCGCGGCCCGCGTTGGCCAGCAGGGACGCGGCGACCGTGGCCCGGTAGCCGGAGCCGCAGTGCACCCAGACGGTGCCGGCGGGCACCTCGGCGAGGCGCCCGGGCAGGTCGGGCAGGGGGATGTGCACGGCGCCCTCGACGTGACCGGCGGTCCACTCGTTGGTCATCCGGACGTCGAGCACCACGTCCGGGGCGGGCAGCCCCGCCGGGGTGTCGCCGGCCCGGGCGGCGGCCAGCGCGGGAAAGTCGGTCATCCGCAGCTCGCGGAGCTGTCCCGGCCCGGTGGACCACCGGTCGGGGTCGCCGGTGGCCTGGGCGGCCGGCCGGTCGATGCCGATGCGGACCAGTTCGCGCTGGGCGTCGGCGACCTGCTCCTCGGTCTCCGCCAGCAGGGTGAGCGGTGCGCCCCAGTCGATGAGCCAGCCGAGCCAGGTCGACATCGGGCCGTCGAGTCCGAGGGCGACCGTGCCCGCCAGGTGCGACGTGGCGTACGCCTTGCGGTGGCGCAGGTCGACGACCCACTGGCCGGCGGCGATCCGCTCCCGCAGCTCGGCGGCGTCGGCCCGGGCGACCGGGGTGAGGTCCACCGGCGCCGGGCCGGCGAGGTTCGCCACCCCCATGTGGGCGTAGTACGCCGGGTAGGCGTCGAGCCCGGCGAGGGTCTCGGTGACGAACTCGTCGGCGGCGAGCCGCAGCACGGGGTTCGCCCGCTTCTCCCGGCCGATCGTCGACTCGGGCGCGTCGGCCTGGCTGGCGGAGCAGAAGCTGCCGAAGCCGTGGGTGGGCCACACCTCGGCGCCGTCGGGCAGCAGGTCGGCCAGGCGCCGGGCCGAGGCGTGCTGGTGGTGGGCGAGTTCGTGGGCGTGCTCCCCGCCGAGCAGGTCGGTGCGCCCGGTGGTGCCGAAGAGCAGCGAGCCGCCGGTGAAGACGCCGACCGGGCGCCAGCCGGAGTCGTCGGCCTCGTCGAGCACGTACGACAGGTGGTGGAACGTGTGTCCCGGCGTGGCGAGCACCCGCAGCCGCAGCGCGCCGGAAACGGGCACGGTATCGCCGTCGGCGACCGGCGTCCGGTCGAAGTCGACCTCGTCGTCCGCGGCGACGAGGTAGCGGGCGCCGGTCAGCCGGGCCAGCTCCAGGCCGCCGGAGACGTAGTCGTTGTGGATGTGGGTCTCCACCACGTGCGTGACGCGTACGCCCTTCTCGCCCGCGAGGTACAGGATCCGGTCGATGTCGCGCTGCGGGTCGACCACGATCGCCACCGTGCCGTCGGAGGCCAGATAGCTGCGGTCGCCGAGCGAGGACGTCGCGATGACGGACACCTCAACTGCCATTGCCGTGCTCCTTGTGGGATCAAATACCCCGGGGGGTATGTGGCGGGCACACGCCGGGGTGTTGACGTGTGCAATCTGTCTACCCGCACACGCCGCTGCCACGCAACGTGTGCGGTGCGTTTCTTCAGGTGGCGGGTCAGGCGAGGGCGAGGAAGAGCTTCTCCAGCTCCTCCTCGGTCATCTCCGGGGAGTCGCCCCGCTCGCGGGCGGCGGTGCAGTGCCGCATGCCGGAGGCGATGATCTTGAAGCCGGCCCGGTCGATCGCCTTCGACACCGCCGCGAGCTGGGTCAGCGCCTCGCGGCAGTCCTGACCGGTCTCCATCATCTCGATGACCGCGTTCAGCTGACCTCGGGCCCGCTTCAGGCGGGTCAGGGCCTCGCTCGTCATCTCGGGTCGAAGCTTCACCGCGCACCTCCTCGTGTTCCTCACGATACCCCCGGGGGTACCTGGATGCCATGCTACCCCCTAGCCGGGCGGGCGGGCACGTCCGCGCGGTGATCCTGTTCGCACCGGCGGAGGCACCCCGCCGGGAATGGGGAGGCGAGGACCGCCTCCGGCCGCCTCCGCCCGCAGCACCGCGACGCAGGGTCGTCGGGCCGTCGACGCAACGCTTATCCTGTGCCCCGACCGCCACACCGGGAAGGGTTGCGATGCCGTCGCGGCAGGACCAGCTGCACTCGTACCAGTTCACCGTCCAGCGGGCCGTCGCCGCCCTGGTGATGCGGGAGACCGACCCGGCGCAGTCGCCGTTCCGGCGGCTCGCCGGCGCCGGCCTTGCCAGCGTGCTGGTCGCGGCCATCGGCCTGGGCGGTTTCGCCCTCTACGGCCTCTTCACCGGGGGCGGCAGCACGTGGCGCGACACGGGCGCGGTGATCGTGGAGAAGGAGTCCGGGGCCCGGTTCGTCTACCGGGAGGAGAAGCTGCACCCGGTGCTCAACTACGCCTCGGCCCTGCTGATCATCGGTGCCGAGCGGCCGAAGACGGTGCTCGTCTCCCGGCGCGCCATCGACGGGGTGCCGCGCGGGCTGCCGCTGGGCATCGCCGACGCCCCCGACTCGCTGCCCGCCAGGGGCCGGCTCTCCACCGCGCCGTGGACGGTCTGCTCCGCCGCCGGCGAGGCCGACCGGACGACGCCCCGCTCGGCGCTGCTGATCGGCGTGACCGCCGGAGGAGGCCGGGCCCTCGGCGAGGACGCGCTGCTGCTGCGCCACCCCGACGGCGGGCTGCATCTCGTCTGGCACCAGCGCCGCTACCTGGTGCGCGACACCAACCGGGTGCTGGCCGCCCTGGCGGCCACCCGGGCACGGGCGGTCCCGGCGGCCCCGGCCCTGCTCAACAGCCTGCCCGCCGGCGCCGACCTCGCCCCGCTCGCCCTGCCGGCCGAGGGGGAGCGCTCCGCGCGGGTGTCCGGGGCGCGCATCGGCGACGTCTACCTGGTACGTAACTCGGGCGGTGGCCGCCAGTACGCCGTCGCGCTGCGGGACGGCCTGGCCGGCATCACCGAGTTGCAGGCCGGCCTGCTGCTGGCCCGCACCGGCCAGGGCGAGCCGGAGCCGATCACGCTCGGGCGGTTCGCGGCGCTGCCCAAGCTGCCCGACCTGGCCCCGACGGGGCCCACCGCCCCGCCGACCGCGCCGCCCCGGCTGGCCGCCTCCGACGGGGTGGGGCTCTGCGCCCGGGTGGGCGACGACGGCGGCGTCACGGAGGTCCGGCTCGGCGTACGGCTGCCCGACCTCGCCGCCGCGCCGCGCACCGTCCAGGCGGCCGGGGGTGGGGTGCGCGCCGACCACGTCGTGGTGGAGCCGGGCCGTGGCGCGGTGGTCGAGGCGGTCGCGGCGCCCGGTGCGACCGGCGGCGCGGTCTCCGTGGTCACCGACCTGGGCCGACGCTACGTCCTCGCCGGCGGCGAGGTGCTCGGCACGCTCGGCTACCGCGACGTGCGGCCGGTGCGGCTGCCGGCCAGCCTGGTCGCCCTGGTGCCCGCCGGCGCCACGCTCGACCCGGCCGCCGCGCGGGTCGTCGCCGCCCCCGCCTGAGCGCGCCCTTGCCTGAGCCCGTGCTCGCCTGAGCGCGCTCCCGCCTGAGCGCGCCGCCGGCTGGGCCGGTGCCGCGCCGCTACCTCGGGTGGCCTCGGCGAGGGCGAAGCGGTCGGGCTCGGCCGGGCGGGGCTCAGCCGGCGGGGCGGCGCAGCACGGTGACGGCGAAGTCGGCGTCGTCGCGCCACGGGCGCAGGTCCCAGGTGGCGAAGCGGTGCTCCAGCCGCAGGCCGGCGGCCACCGCGTCGGCGTCGAACCCGGTCAGCGGGTAGCCCCGGTCGGTGCCGAAGCCGACCGCCAGCACGCCGTCGGGGCGCAGGTGGGCGGCGACGCGGCGCAGCACCTCCCGCTCGGTGCCGGGGGCGACGAAGGCCAGCACGTTCCCGGCCACGACCGCCGCGTCGAACGGCTCCGGCTCGCCGGCCGCCGCCAGGTCCAGCTCGCTCAGGTCGGCGACCAGCCAGCGCGGGCCCGGGTGGTCGGTGCGGGCGGCCTCCACCAGCGCCGGGTCGGCGTCCACCCCGATCACGGTGTGGCCCCGGGCGGCCAGCGCCGCGCCCACCCGGCCGGTGCCGCAGCCGGCGTCGAGGATCCGGGACCCGGGCGCGACCAGCGCGTCCAGCAGGCGGGCCTCGCCGGCCAGGTCGGCCCCCTCGGCAGCCAGCCGGCGGAACCGGTCGATGTACCACTGCGAGTGCTCCGGACCGGTCTCGGTCTCCCAACGGGTCGGGTTTGCCATGCCGCCACCGTAGCCGGGTCCCCGGTGCTCCCCGGGGGGTGGGGCGGACGGGGCGATGCCCCGCCGGTGCCGTGGACCGGGGATACCGTGGCCGCTCAGGCCGGCGGGACGTCGCCGCCCGGGCCTCCCGCCGACGAGCCGGCAGCGCCGGGCGACGGATCGACGACCCAGTGGTTGGTGCGGAAGAGGCGGCCGGCGAACTCCGTCTGCTCCTCGCCGACGAGGGCGAAGCCGACCGATCGGCAGATCGCGTTCGACGCGGCGTTGGTCGTGGCGGGGAAGGCGTGGATGAGGCCCCACCGGCCGTCCGCCCGGGCCAGGGCGAGCACGGCGCGGACGGCTCTGCCCGCCAGGCCCCTGCCCTGGAACTCCGGCACGACCATCCAGCCGATCTCGGAGAGGCCCCCGTGGGAGTACACCGTCACCGTCCCCGCCACCTGCGCGGAGTCGCCGGTAATGATCATCTTGATCCAGGCGCTACCGTCGCGGACGGTCTCGAGGTCACGCCGGAGCTGGGCGGGCACGCGCTCACGCGGCTGCGGGCCGCCCAACTCCGCCATCACGGCCGGATCGCAGCGCATCCGCACGTACGCGTCGAGGTCGCCCGGCTCCACGTCGCGCAGCCGCATCCCGACCGCGGGCGGGGCAGCCGTGGGCACGTCGTCGGGGACCGCGCCGGGGGAGGCATCCACCCGGCACATCCTCGACCAGCGCCCACCGCGCGGCAACCCCGCCCGCCGCCTCAGCCCTTCTCCGCGCCGCTGGTGAGCCCCTCGGTGAGCAGGCGCTCGCTGGCGAAGAAGAGGATCACGATGGGCAGGGTGAGGATCACCGAGCCGGCCATCAGCACCGTCTTGGGCACCTCGACGCCGTCCGCGAGCTGCGCCAGCCCCAGCGACACCGTCCACCGGTGCGGCTTGTCGACCAGGAACAGCAGGGCGAACAGGAACTCGTTCCAGGCGATCATGAAGTCGTACAGGGCGACGGCCATGATGGACGGCGCCGCCAGGGGGAGGCTGACCCGGCGGATGATGCCGAGCCGCCCGGCGCCGTCGATGGCGGCCGACTCCTCCAGGCTGACCGGGATCGTCTCGAAATAGTTGCGCAGCATGTAGACCGAGACCGGCAGGGTCTGCGAGATGTAGACCAGCACCAGGCCGAGCAGCGAGCCGCGCAGCCCGGCCCGGGTGAAGACCACGAAGAGCGGGATGGCGATGACGATCGACGGGAACAGGTAGACCGCCAGGAAGAGGAAGTCGACCTGCCGCCGGCCGAAGAACCGCAGCCGGGCGACCGCGTACGCGCCGGGGATCGCCACGGCCAGCGTCAGCAGCGTCGCCGCGACGGCGACCAGGCCGCTGTTGCGCATGAAGGTCAGGAATCCCTGGCCGCCGTCGTCGACGGCCTTCACCACCTCGGCGTACGTGTCGAAGGTCAGCTCGCCCAGCCCCACGACCAGCGAGCCGGGGTCGAGCAGCAGCCGCTCGATGGGGCGCACCGAGAGCACCAGCATGTAGTAGAAGGGAAAGACGGTGACCAGCAGGAACGCGGCGATCACCAGCCGGCGCAGCCAGCGCAGGCCCACCGTCTCGATCCGGTCCCGGTCCATCAGCCGTCCCTCCGTCCGCCGAAGAAGCGCAGGTACACCACCACGAACACGATGAGCACCACGGCGAGCACGACCGCCTGCGCCGCCGCCGCGCCGATGTCCGTACGCGCGGTCAGGAACTCGTAGACCCGGACGCTCACCACCTCGGTGCCGGCGGCCCCGCCGGTGAGCAGGTAGACGTCGTCGAACTTGTTGAACGTCATGATGAAGCGCAGCACCCCCAGCAGGCCGATCACGGGCAGCAGCTGCGGCAGCAGGATGTGCCGGAACCGCTGGGTCGGCGTGGCCCCGTCGACCCGGGCCGCCTCCTCCAGTTCGCCCGGCACCGCCTGGAGCCGGGCGAGCAGGAACAGGAACGCGAAGGGGAAGTAGCGCCACGCCTCGAAGGCGACGACCGTGGCCAGGGCCGTCGACTCCTGGGACAGGAACGGCACCGGGGTGTCCCAGCCGAGGAACCGCCGCCCCCAGTCGTTGACGATGCCGAGCTGCGGGTCGAGCATCACCTGCCAGACGAAGGTGACCGCGACGACCGGCGCCACGTACGGCAGCAGCATCGACGCGCGCACCAGGGTGCGGCCCCGGAACGGCCGGCGTACGACCAGCGCCGCCACCAGGCCGAGCACGATCGAGCCGGCGGTGCTGGCCACGGCGTAGACCAGCGTGGTCCACAGCGTGTCGGCGAAGCCGGGGGTGTTCAGCACCCGCTCGACGTTGTCCATCGTGAACTCGCCGAACAGCCCGGTACGCCGCAGCGTCGCCAGGCGTACCCGCTGGAAGGCCAGCACGACGGTCCAGACGATGGGGATGCCGATCACGGCGACCACGACGAGCAGGGTCGGGGCGACCAGCGCGAGCCCGGCGCGGGACTCGCGGCGGCGCAGGGTCAGTGGTCTGCGGCGGCGGGCCGGGGCCGGCCGCTCCCGGGCGGGGGAGCGGCCGGTGTCCGGTGGGGCGGTGGTCAATTGACGCCCGCCTTGATCGCCTCCACGTCCTTCTTCGCCCGTCCGGCGGCCGCGGCGGCGTCGGTCTTGCCGGCGACCACGTCGTTCAGGGCCTTGGGCACCGGCAGCTCGCCGAGGATCGCGCCGACGAGTTTGCCCTGGCCCTGGGTGAGCCCCCACCGCTGGAAGGTGTCGGGGCTGCGGCGCAGACTGGCGAGCACCTCCTCGCCGTAGACCTCGGCGAGCGGCTTGCGGGTGTCGACGCCGGCCTGGCTGGTGTTCCAGGCGGTGAGGAACTTCTCCGGCTCCTGCCCGGTGCCCTTGCGGACGGGGAAGCGCCCTTCGGGGGACATGCCGAACCAGCGCGGGTAGCCGTCGCCGAGCATGTGCTCCACGAAGGACCTCGCCGGGTCGGCGGCGGCGCCGTCGAGCACGGCCCAGGAGCTGATCTCGCCGTACTGGGCGGGTTCGACGCCGTTCGGGCCCTTGATCGCGGTGACGAAGCCGCTGTTCTTCGCGAGGAACGCCGGGTCGGCCTGGCACTGCGGGCAGGTCGGCCTGGCGTCGTCGCGCAGGCCGGCCAGCTCGTCGAGGATGAACGGCGACCAGACCAGCATGGCCGCCTTGCCGGCGAAGTAGGTGGCCCGGGTGGTGTCGACGTCCTGCGCGCCCCTGACCGAGCTGGTGCGCATCAGGTCGCCGTAGAACCGGAACGCCTCGACGCACTCCGGGGAGTCCAGCTTCACGGCCCCGGAGTCGTCGGTGAGCTGGCAGTTGTTGGCCAGCGCGAGATGCTCGAAGGTCTGCTGGGTGAACACGTCGCCGGGGGCGGTGGCGGCGGTGACGCCCGCGACGCCGCCGGCGTTGAGCCTCGTCGCGGCGGTGGCGATCCTCTCGTACGTGTCGGGGGCGGGCAGCCCTGCGGCGGCGAACAGGTCCTTGCGGTAGACGAGCAGCTGGCCCCAGCCGTCGCTGGGCACGGCGAGCTGCCTGCCGTCGTCCGCGGTCAGCTCCAGGGCCCGCGGCGAGAAGGTCTGCCTGCCGAGCTTGTCGACGACCTCCGCGTTCGCCGAGGAGTGCAGCAGTTCGTTGCCGGCGAGGGTACGCACGCCGGCGAGCGACACCGAACCGACCACGTCGGGCAGTTCGCCGGCGGCAGCGCTGGTGGCGATCAGGGCGGGGAACTGGTCCTCGTTGACGGTGACCAGGTCGACGGCGATCCCGGTGCTGGCGGTGAAGTCCGCGATGATCGCCTTGGTGGCGGTGACCCGGTCGGCCACGTCCTCCAGGCTCCACACGGTGATCTTCCTGCTGTCGCTGTCGGATCCTTCGTCGCCGCAGCCCAGCAGAGTGGCCCCGGTGACTGCCATGATCAGGGTGGCGGCGAGTATCCGCATCGGAGGTGCTGGCATCGGTGGCACTCCTCTCGAAGGGTATACAAGGGATTCAACCCCTTCGATTGATCAATTACAAGACATATGCCGATTTATTGCCTACACTGGAGCCCAGTGCTACCGGGATGTGACTCATGGTCAACTGGGTTGTCTCACTCGCCGGGCCCCGACGGATCAGCCTCGAGCCCTGCCCCCCGGACCCGCTCGGCCCCGGTCGGGTCCGCGTCCGCACCTGCTACTCCGGCATCTCGGCCGGCACGGAGCTCACCCTCTACCGGGGCAGCAACCCCCGGCTGAGCAAGGACTGGGACGACGTCAGCCGGATGTTCGTGCCCCGGCAGACCGCCGTGCCGTACCCGCTGGTGGGCTTCGGCTACGAGGAGGTCGGCGAGATCGTCGAGGTCGCGCCCGACGTGGCCGACCGCCGGGCCGGGCAGGTCGTCTGGGGCATCTGGGGGCACCGCGCCGAGGCCGTCGTGCCCGCCGACACGGTGCACCCGCTGCCCGCCGGGCTGGATCCCCTCGCGGCGGTCTTCGCCCGTCCGGGGGCGATCGCCCTCACCGCCGTACTCGCCGGCGACCTGCACCTGGGCGACTGGGTCGCGGTCTTCGGGCAGGGCGTCATCGGCCTGCTCGCCACCCGCCTCGCCGCCCTCTCCGGCGCGCGCGTGGTCGCCGTCGACCGGGTGCCCGCCCGGCTGGCGCACGCCACCCGACTCGGCGCCCGGCTCGTCGTCGACGCGGGCGCCGAGTCCGCCGCGGCCGTGCTGCGCCGGGCCACCGGCGGCCGGGGCGCGGACGTCTGCCTGGAACTGTCCGGGGCGTACCCGGCGCTGCACGAGGCGATCCGCTCCACCGCCCACGCCGGTCGCGTCGTGGCCGCCGGCTTCTACCAGGGACAGGCCGACGCGCTCGGCCTCGGTGAGGAGTTCCACCACAACCGGATCCAGCTGGTGGCGGCCCAGGTCTCCGGGCCGACCCCGGCGCCCGGCATGGCCGGCCGGTGGACCGGGGCCCGCGTCGCACACACCTTCATGGCCCTGGTGGCCGAGGGCAGCGTCGACCCGCTGCCGCTCGTGAGCCACGTCGTCGACGCGAGCGCGGTGGCCGACGCGTTGGCGCTGCTCGACCGCGGTGACGCGGACGCCCTCCAAGTGGTGCTGAGGTTCCCATGACGATTCCCCTGGCCTGCCAGGAACAACTCCTGCCGGGCACCGACCTGATCCAGAAGTACGCGCTCGCCACCGCGCTCGGCTACGACGCGATCGAGCTGCGCGGCTCCGGCGACCTCGGCCTCGCCCGCCGGCTGCCCGAGCTGCGCCGGGCCCGCGCCGCCGGGGTGGTCATGCCCACCGTCTGCGTGGAGATGGACCACTTCATCGGCGACTTCGACCCCGAGCGCTCCCGCGACGCCGTACGCAACCTGCGCTCCCAGCTCTCCGTAATCGCCGAGCTGGGCGGCGTCGGCGCGATGACCCCGGCCGCGTGGGGAATGTTCTCCCGGCGGCTGCCGCCGTTCGAGCCGCCCCGCCCACCCGCCGCCGACCGGCAGGTGCTCGTCGACGCCCTGGGCGAGCTGGGGGAGCACGCGCGCGCCGAGGGGGTCACCCTCTTCCTGGAACCGCTCAACCGGTACGAGGACCACATGGTCAACCGGCTCGCCGACGCGGTCGCCCTCTGCGCGGCCGTCGGGCTGCCCACGGTGCGGGTGGTGGCGGACACCTTCCACATGAACATCGAGGAGGACGACGTGCACCGGGCGCTGCGCGCCGCCGCCCCGTACCTCGGGCACGTGCAGGTCAGCGACTCCAACCGCTACCAGCCCGGCGCCGGGCACCTCGCCTGGCCGGCGCTGCTCCGCACCCTGCTGGAGATCGACTACCGGGGCTGGCTGGCGCTGGAGTGCCGGCTGCGCGGCGACCCCGTACGCGCCCTGCACCAGGCCGCCGCCGTGCTGCGCCACGCCCAGCCCCGGCAGGCGGCGGCGTGAGCACCGGGACCGCCGGCGGCCCGCCCACCGCCGTCGACCCCGGCGCCCACGACCGGGGGGCCCTGCGCCGCCTCGCCGTCGCCACCCTCGACGCCAACTGGGAACACGACCACACGGTGCCCTCGCGCACCCTCTACCCGCACCAGTGGAGCTGGGACTCGGCGTTCATCGCCATCGGCTGGTCCCACGTCCGCCCCGAGCGCGCCTGGTGCGAGCTGGCCAGCCTGTTCCGCGCCCAGTGGGTCGACGGGCGGGTGCCGCACATCGTGTTCAACCCGGCCCTGCGCGTCGGCTCGTACTTCCCGGGGCCGGAGTTCTGGGAGTCGGGGCTCGCCGAGGGCGCCCCGGCGGCCACCACCTCCGGGCTGATCCAGCCGCCCGTGCACGCGCCCGCCGCCTGGCTCGCGTACCGGCGGTGCCCCTCGGAGCAGGCGCGGGCCGCGCTGCGCCGGCTCTACCCCCGGCTGGTGGCCCAGCAGCGTTACCTCGCCACCCGCCGGGACGTCGGCGGGGGCGGGCTGGCCTGCATCGTCCACCCGTGGGAGTCTGGGCTGGACAACAGCCCCGCCTGGGACGCGCCGATGGCGGCGGTGCCCGCCGACGCGGCCGTCATGCGCGCGTACCGCCGGCACGACACCGCGCACGCCGACGCCGCGCACCGACCCACGGACCTCGACTACGCGCGCTACGTCGCGATCGTGGCGTCCTACCGCGAGCGCCGCTACCGCGACGACGACCTCGCCGGCCGGCACCCGTTCCTGGTGGAGTGCCCGCTGGTCAACGCCGCCATGGGCGCCGCCGAGCACGCCCTCGCCCGGATCGCGCCGCTGGTCGGCGCCGACCCCGGCCCGCACCGGGAGCGCGCCGCGCGGATCACCGAGGCCCTGGTGCGCCGGCTGTACGACCCGGCGACGGGCGTCTTCCACCCCCGGGACCTGCGCGCCGACCGCCTCGTGCCGGCCCGGACGGTGCTCGGCCTGGCCCCGCTGGTCCTGCCCGACCTGCCCGCGCGGCAGGTGTCGGCGCTGGTCGCCGAGGCCTGCTCGCCGCGCTTCGGGCTGGCCGCCCGGATGGACCGGCCGCTGCCCAGCCACGACCGCACCGCGCCGGACTTCGAGCCGCTGCGCTACTGGCGCGGGCCGAGCTGGATGAACGTCAACTGGCTGGTACGCCGGGGACTGCTGCGCCACGGCCGCCCCGACCTGGCCGCGGGCCTGCGCGACTCGATGATCGAGCTGGTGGCCGGCGCCGGCTGCCACGAGTACTTCCACCCCGACACCGGGGCCGGGCTGGGCTCGCCGGCGTTCGGCTGGACGGCCGCGCTGCTGCTCGACGTCCTCGCCGACGACCCGGCCGGCTGATCCCGGCCGGGCGTCCCCGGTCAGCCGGCGGGTACGACGTCCGTCGACGGCCCCGCGCCCCAGGGCCGGCCGGACGGCGGGGTCGTTTGCCGGTGCCGGGCGCGGGTAAGCGCGGGGCCGCTGACGACAGGAGGCTGCCGTGCGGTTCCCCCTCTTCGTCGACGCGGTGTCCCGCCGCGCCGGACTACCCACCGCCCAGGCCGCCACGATCGCCCGCGCCGTGTTGCAGACCATGGTGGAACGGATGAGCGGCGGCGCGACCGGTCGCCTCCCCGACGAACTCGACGGCTATCTCGCGGAGGCTGGTGCCGGCGACGGCCCGCCCGGCGCGACCGGTCCGGCGGACTTCGTGCGACGGGTGGGGGAGCGGGCCGGGACGGACGAGGCCACCGCCCGGGCGGGAACCGGTGCCGTCTTCGCCACCCTGCGGGAGGCGGTCACCGTCGACGAGTTCCGCGACATGGTGGCCCGGCTGCCCCGGGACTTCGACGGCATGACCCAACCGATCCCCCGACCCGACGACGCCTGACCGGCCACCCGCCACCGCCCGCGCACCGTTGCGGCGGCCCGCCACGTGGATCCTCGCGGGCGGGCATCGCGCCTTATGCTGCTTCCGACCCGAAGGTATAGGCAGATCATGAGGCCCCTCCTGGAGCATGGTGGTCGGCCCGAACGCGGTCGGCCCGCCGATGCCTCGGAGGGCGCCGCACCTCGGGTCGCTCCGGCACGCCGGAGCGACCCACCACCCGTTCCGGCGCCAGCGGCACCGGAGCGGCCCCTCTCGACGAAAGGCGCGCGGTGACCTGGTTCCTCTCCGCCGGCGGCTGGCACCCGGCGCCGGTCCAACTCTTCTGCCTGCCCTACGCGGGCGGGGGCGCGACCGTCTTCCGGCGCTGGCAGGACGAGCTCGGCCCCGACGTCGAGGTGCTGCCGGTGCAACTGCCCGGCCGCGAGAACCGGATCAGCGAGAACCCGGTGTTCAAGGTCGTCGACGTCGCGTACGCCATCGCCGAGCGGGCCCGTGGCCCGTACGCGATCTACGGCCACTCGATGGGCGGCAGGGTCGCCTTCGAGGTCGTCCGCGAGCTGCGCCGCGCCGGGCGTCCACTGCCGCTGCGGCTCTACGTCGGCGGCGCCCGCGCCCCGCACGTCAACGCGCCCAGCCACTTCGACGGGCTGTCCCGGGTGGACGACGACGAACTGCTGCGTCGCCTGGCGGCCGGCGGCGGACTGCCGGCGGGGCTGCTGGACTACCCGGAGCTGGTCGAGCTGCTGCTGCCCCTGCTGCGCGCCGACCTCGCCCGGGTGGACGACTACCGCTACACCCCCGAGGAGCCGCTGCCGATGCCGATCGTGGCGTTCAGCGGGCGCGGCGACGACACCGTCTACCGGGAGCACAGCGCCGGCTGGCGGGAGCACACCGCCGCCGGCTTCACCCTGCACGAGATCGACGGCGGGCACTTCTTCCTCAACGAGCGGCTGCCCGACCTGCTCGCCGTGATCCGGGCGGACCTCACCGCCGCCCGCACCGACGCGGCCCCCCGCCAGCACGGGTGAGCCGCCCACCACGGCCGCCGTCCGGGCCGCCATCCCGCTGTCCCGCGGCCGCCCGCCGCGACGGCGGGCGACGACAGGAGCGAGAGCATGAGTGACCGGATCGCCACGCTGCCGATCGTCGTCGAGAACGACGGCCGCGAGCTGACCGAGCTGATCGCCGCCCGCCGCGCGGAGCTGCGGGCGGGCCTGGTCGAGCACGGCGGGCTGCTGTTCCGCGGGTTCGACGTCGGCGGCGTCGAGGGCTTCGACCGGGCGGTGCGGGCGCTGTCCGGCGAGCCGCTGGTCTACACCGAGCGTTCGTCGCCCCGGCACGCCATCGCCGGCCGGGTCTACACCTCGACCGACTACCCGCCGGACGAGGAGATCTTCCTGCACAACGAGAACTCGTACCAGGCCCGCTGGCCGTTGACGTTGTTCTTCTACTGCATCACCGCGCCGCAGACGCGGGGCGCCACCCCGCTGGCCGACGTCCGCCGGGTGTACGCCGAGATCGATCCGGCGGTACGCGAGGAGTTCGTCCGCCGCCGCTGGATGCTGGTGCGCAACTTCCACGGTGACTTCGGCACCCCGTGGCAGCACGTCTTCGGCACCGACGACCGGGCCGAGGTCGAGGCGTACGCGGCGGCGAACCGGATCGAGCTGGAGTGGCGGGGCGCCGGCGGGCTGCGTACCCGCGCGGTGCGCGACGTCGTGCACCACCGGCCCGGCTCGGACACCCCGCGCTGGTTCAACCACGCCACGTTCTTCCACGTGAGCACCCTCGCCAAGGACCTCCAGGAGGGGCTGCTGGCCATGTTCGGCACCGACGGGCTGCCGGCCAACACGTACTACGGCGACGGCGGCGAGATACCCGCCGACGTCATGGACCACCTGCGGGCCGCGTACCGGGCGGCCAGCGTCCGCTTCGACTACCGGCGCGACGACGTGCTGGTCGTGGACAACATGACCGCCGCGCACGGCCGGGAGCCGTTCACCGGCCCTCGCAAGATCGCCGTCGCGATGGCTGAGCCGCACACCCCCTGATCCGCGTCGCGGCTACCCGTTCCCGTGGCGGCCCGCGGCGTCGGCCTCCGACAGCTCCTGCGGGTCGGTGACCCAGGCGGAGAAGACCGGCAACCCGTGCCACGGGCCGGCCGCGCCGCCGTCGCCCCGCCCGTCGGTGGCGACCGCCACCACGGCGTACGGGTGGCCGAAGCGCAGCTCCGCGACGCGGGCCACCCCCTCCGGCGGCAGGCTGACCGCCGAGGCGAAGCCGGTGACGGCCGCCGCCTCGAAGCCGTACCGGCCGTAGCTGGCCGTCGCCGCCTGGGCCGCCTCGAACTCGAGCCCCGGCGAGCCCAGCAACTCGCCGAACATACCGGCGACGGCGGGGAAGCCCAGCCCGGGGGCGGTCAGCTCGTGCCGGCTGCGGGCCGACCAGCAGGGCAGCACCGCCGTCACCCGCTCCTCCCGGCCGTCCGGCGCGTACGTGTGGGTCGGCTCCTCGCGCAGCGTCCAGAGCGGGCCCTCGCCCAGCGGCACGTCGAACAGGGAACGCCGCTGTGCGGGCAGCTCATGCTCCGGCGTGCCGGCGACGGCCGTCGTCAGCTCCTGGGCCGCCGCGAGGACGTCCCCGGCCGGCACGTCGGGTGCCGCGACGACGGAGACCACCAGCAGCCCGGCCCCGCCGCCGTCGGCCCCCGCAGACTGGGCGGGGGCGGCGTGCACGGCGACGGTGCCGGCCCGCGCGGTGTCGGCGATCCAGCAGCGGTGGCCGTACTCAGGGCTGCGCAGCACCCGGCGCAGCCCGCCGGCCCAGGCGCTGCCGGGCCCGAGCGCACCGCCCGGCGCCACCTCGAACGGGGCCGCCCACGAGACCCGGGTGGCCAGGGCGCTGGCCAGCACCAGCAGCACCCGCGGCGAGACCTTCAGCGGGAACCCCTCGACGAGGCCGAGCGTGTGCTCGCGGGCCCACGCGTCGAGCGCCGCCTGGTCCGGCAGCGCCCCGGTCGCGGTCGACGCGGGCAGGGCGGCCCGCCACCCGTCGAGCCCGTGCGTCCCGACGCCGGGCCGGTGCCAGAACGCGGTCGCCGAGGGCACCAGCGGATGCGGCGCCGCCAGCAGGGCGTCGGCGGCCGTGGCGGCGGCCTCCACGTCGGTGCCGAGCACCTCCTCCAGCGCCGTGCGGGTCGGGCCGGTGGCGGCCGGTGCGGCGAGCGCCAGCAGCAGCCACGCGCCGAGCGGGGAGGCGACGTGGTGCCCGTCGCCGATCACGGCGTGCAGGCGGTCGGCGTAGCGGGCCAGGGGGGTACGGATGTCGGTGGTCACCGCTTCACTGTGCCCGCTCGGCGGGCTGCCGTCACCACCGGTCGGTCAGCCGCACAAGCCGCGACGGCCGCGCGGGGACCACGGTCGGGGGCGTCGAGGCACCCGGGTGGGGCAGCCGCTCGGGGCGACGACCGGGCCGGTACTCGAAGTGCCACCACTCGTTGTCGTACACCCGGTGCAGGTGGTGGCGCGCGCCGTACGTCTCCAACCAGCGCGCGCCCTCGGCGGGTCGTACGTCGAGGGCCGTGCCCGCGACGTGCCGCGACTCGTGCGGCGGCAGTACCCGCAGCCGGGCCGCCTCCGGGGACCCGGCGCACCGGACCGCCTCGGCGAACAGGCGTGCCTGCTCCTCGGCGGTCCGGTGCCCGGACGTGAGCCCGATCAGCTCACCGTCGCGCCACAGGGCCTGCGCCCGGGCGGCCTCGAAGGCCGCGCGCGTGGCGGGCGTCAGGCCGGTCAGGTCCTCGGCCGGAAAACGCGTCGCCAGCGCCCACTGGCAGGCCACATGCTTCGCCCGCCCGCGCGCGACGACGAACGCCACCGGCAGGAGCACCACCGCGAGAGTCAGCGTGACGGCCTCGTACACGCGATCGCGGCGCCGGGCGGACCGGGCCGCGCTCATGATGTTCGTCTGCCGGGCCAGGCGGACGACGACGGACCTGACCCGTGGCCCGGCCGGCGCCCGCCGTCGACCAGGAAGCCGTCGCCTCGTCGATGCCCCTGACCCGTGGCACTCCACGTCATCGACCGAAATCATGGAGTCAGACTTCCGCAACCGTCACGCGTCGGCCTGAGTACGACTACTCAGCGCGCGGTCGCGGGTCGGTCGGTTTTGTCACCGGACTGTCATGAGACCGAAGGGTCACCTCCAACATCGACGCCGAGAGTGATCGCCGGTCGTCGCCGACGTCCGTGGCGGCCGAGCCCCGGCTGACCCGGACGCCCGCCGCAACGACGTCGGCACCGGCGGCGACAACTTTCCGAGTTCCCGGGCCCCGGACGGGGCGCGGGACAACCCGACATGCGGGCCGACCGGCGCGCGCGGAGCCGGGAACGCGGCCCGCGGACCGGGCAGCCCACGGAGGTCCACAGACCATGACCGTGTCCGCGACAGGTCCGGCAACCGACGACAACACCCCGCCGGGCGACGCACCACCTGAGCCTGGCCGCCCCGCGCAGGGCATCGACCGGACGGTGCTGGGCGTCGCCGCAGCGGTGACCGTTCTCTTCGTCGCGTGGGGCATCGTCGCCACCGACAACCTCGCCTCGGTCACCGACACCGCGCTCGACTGGGTGGTCCGGTCGTTCGGCTGGGTCTTCGTGCTGGCCAGCACCGGCTTCGTGGTGCTGTCGGTCTGGCTGGCGCTCAGCCGGTACGGCCGGATCAAGCTCGGCCGCGACGACGACGAGCCCGAGTTCTCCACCGTCTCCTGGGTGGCGATGATGTTCAGCGCCGGCATGGGCATCGGCCTGATGTTCTGGGGCGCCGCCGAGCCGCTGTCGCACCTGGCGACCCCGCCGCGTGGCCTCAACGAACCGAACTCCCCGCAGGCCGCGCGGGTGGCCATGGAGTACTCCTTCTTCCACTGGGCGCTGCACCCGTGGGCGATCTACGCCGTGGTGGGTCTCGCGCTGGCCTACTTCACCTTCCGCAAGGGTCGGCGCGGCCTGATCAGCAGCGCCTTCTTCCCGCTCATCGGGGAGCGCGCCAACCGGGGACCCGGCCGGGCCATCGACATCTTCGCGATCTTCGCGACGCTGTTCGGGTCGGCCGTCTCCCTCGGGCTGGGCGCCCTGCAGATCAACAGCGGCCTGACGAACCTCTGGGACGTGCCGAAGTCCACCCCACTGGCGATCGGCATCATCGCGGTGCTCACCGTGGCGTTCGTGGTCTCCGCCGTCACGGGCGTCAAGCGGGGCATCCAGTTCCTGTCGAACACCAACATGGTGCTCGCGGTGGCGCTGATGTTCTTCCTGCTCGTGGTGGGCCCGACGGTCTTCGTCCTCAACACGCTCACCGCGTCGACCGGCGGGTACCTCTACGACCTCATCCCGATGAGCTTCCGCACCGGCGCCTTCGGCGGCGAGCAGTGGATGGCGGGCTGGACCATCTTCTACTGGGCGTGGTGGATCTCCTGGACCCCGTTCGTCGGCGCCTTCATCGCCCGCATCTCCAAGGGCCGCACCATCCGCCAGTTCGTCCTCGGTGTGGTGGCCATCCCGAGCCTCGTCAGCTTCGTCTGGTTCTCGGTGTTCGGCGGTACCGCCATCAACCTGCAACTCAACGGCACCGACCTGTCGGCCGCGGTGAAGGAGAGCCCGGAGGCGGCGCTCTTCGCGGTCCTGCGGGAGTTCCCGTTCTTCACCGTCACCGCGATCCTGGTCATGGTGCTGGTGGCGCTCTTCTTCGTCAGCGGCGCCGACGCCGCCTCGGTGGTGATGGGCACGCTCTCCTCGCGCGGCAGCCTGGAGCCGAAGGCCTGGCTCGTCTCCATGTGGGGCGTGCTGACCGGCCTGGTGGCCGCGGTGCTGCTGCTCGCCGGCGGACTGTCCGCACTGCAGTCGCTGACCATCCTCGCCGCGCTGCCGTTCCTGTTCGTCATGGTCGGCATGGTCGTCGGCCTGCTCCGCGAGCTGCGTCGCGAGCCGGACAGTGCCACGATGGCCCCGGAGCTGCGGGCCCTCGTGTCCGCCAGCACGTCACCGGCCGCCACGAGGCCCGAGTCCTCCTGACCCGGCGCGTGCGGCGCGGGCCGTCCCTTCGAACCCGGGGACGGCCCGCGCCGCACGTGGGTTCCGGCCCGTGGACGTACCATCGTGGACGTCCGTACGGCGGCGACGGGCCGAGCGAGGAGGCATGTCGTGACAGAGGCCCAGCCGGCTGCCGCGCGGGCGCCGCGCCTGATCGTGCTCAACGGGCCACCCGGCTGCGGCAAGTCGACGCTGGCCCGCAGGTACGTCGAGGACCACCCCCTCGCGCTCGACCTCGACATCGACCGGATCCGTGATCTCATCGGGCGGTGGCGTGATCATGCCGGTCCCGCCGGTCTCCTCGCCCGCGCCGTCACGCTGGCGGCGGCCCGGGCACACCTGGCTGGCCGCCACGACGTGATCATCCCGCAGTTCCTCGGCCGTCCCGAGTTCATCGAGCAGGCCGAGCGCGTGGCGCACGACACCGGCGCCCGGTTCCACGAGATCGTCCTGCTCGACGGCAAGGAGAACGCGCTGTGGCGGTTCGCCGAACGTAGCCGTACCTCCACGGATCCGGCGCATCTCGACGCTCAGCGCCTGCTCGACCGGCATGGCGGGACCACCGAGCTGGCGGCGATGTACGACCGACTGCTCGCCGTCGTCGCCGCCCGGCCCGGGACGAGCGTGGTGCGCAGCGAGCACGGCAGGGAGGACGAGGCCTACCGCCAACTCCTCGCCTGTCTCAGCTAGCCGCCGGCCGCTCACGCCACCATGCGCTCCTCGGCCAGCTCTGTCAGCCGGACGGTGCACAGGCCGTTGCGTTCCGCCTTCACGTCGGTCACCGTGAGCTGCGTGCCGGGGGCCAGGATGACCTCCTCCTCGCCGGTGAAGGCGGAGAACCGCCGGATGCCCACGGCCCGCACGGGCAGCACCTCGAAGAGCGTCCGCTTGCCGCGACCGCCGAGGAACGCCTGGGCCACGCCGAGCTTCGACGTGCACGACGAGACGCCCCACCACGTGACGGTCTGCCCGATCGGGTACTGCGCCCGCAGGTCCAGCGACACCCCGCGCCACAGCGGCTCCGTGCGGGCCGGGAGCCGTGACACGGCCGAGAACAACAGCCGCAGGTACGGCAGGTACGGGACGATCCGGCCACGGTCCGGGTGGCGCAGCGTGGCGTTGATCTGCCGGTAGAAGGCCGACTCGCAGGTGTAGAGGTAGAGGGCCGCGACCTCGTCGGCCGACAGGGCGTCGGCCCCGCCGTCCACCTGCTTCTCGCCGAACCGGTGTGACTGCTCGACGTGCCAGTCGAGCCCGGGCAGCAGCGCGGCCACCGGGGCGACGGCCGCACGGAAGTCCATCAGCGGGGTGGCGGACACGCCGGTGATCGCGGGAAGGGCCAGCCCCTCGTCCTTGACGCTGGCGAGCCGCTCGAGGTAGAGCTTGTGCAACTCCATCGTGGAGGCGATGAACGCCCCCATGCGCTCGGCCGTGTCCGCGTCGGCGCCGCCCGCGTGCGCCGCCGAGCCGCTCCATCCCTTGCGGGGCAGCCAGTCGATCTCGTCGGCGCCCAGCGTCCGGAGCGCCTCGTTGACGTCGGCGAAGTGGTTCCCGTCGCAGAAGATGTCGCCCTGCGCCGCCGGATTGGGGTGGTCGAGGTGGCGGACCTCCACGTCCGGGTACTTCTTCTCGAGCCGCTGCACCACCCGCTTGAGGCTGCGCGCGTGCGCGCCCCACCACGCGAACACCACGCCCCGGTCCTCCTCGTCGGCGTGTTGCTTGGCCTTCAGGATCTCCTCGACCAGGGCCTCGACGACCGGCCGCCAGAACGCGGTGTGCCGGTCGGTGGCCATCGCCCCGTCGCCGCTGGCGGTGAGCGCCGCGTTCAACAGCAGCACGCCCTGGGTGAGCATCGCCTGGAACCACTCCGGTGGCTGCACCGTGTCGTGCTCGCGCAGCAGGGCACGGATGTCGGCGATCGGCGTCTTCTTGGCGATGCCGTGCTTCCACATCGCCGCCGCCTTGATGATGCAGCGGATGGTGACGACCCTGCCGAACTGGCTGTCGTTCCAGTCGTGGAAGGTGTTGTCGAACATGGCGATGCCGGTGGCGCTCTCGCTGCGCGGGTACGGGTTCTGCCCGAAGACGACGACCTTCCACTTGTGCGGCGGGTGGGGCTTGAGCGCCTGGAAGGTCAGTTCCCGCACGGGCACGACCATCGGGCTGCGGCCCGGGCCGATGAAGGTGGCGGCGTCCGGCTGCGCCTCGATGACCGGCTTGACCAGCGGCAGCCACGGCTCGCCGCCGCCGGTGAACAGATCGGCGAGGGCCAGCGGGTCGTTCGGGTCGGGCGGGGTGGGGGCGGTGGTGTCGCTCATCGCGGGCTCCCGGAGTGGCGGGCCGTGCCGGTCCGACGGCACGGGTGATCGAGGTGGGGGCATTCTGCCGCCAGCGGGCGACAGTTACGGCGCCGGCGACCGGCGCGGGCCCCAACGCCGGCGGTTCCGGTGCCGGGCGCCGTGCGTGGCGCGACGCCGAAGGTTGTCGGTGGGCGGGGATAGCGTGCTCCACGTCGGAGACAACCCCTTTCCCACCGGAGTGAACCATGACCCTCGACCGCGAGAAGCCGCTGCTCAGGGTGGTGCTGACGGACGTCAACGCGAATGTGGTGCAGGCGTGGCGGGCGGCGTTCGCCGACACCCCCGAGGTCGAGATCCACAAGGGGTCGATCCTCACCCGGCAGGCCGACGCCTGGGTCAGCCCGACCAACTCCCGGGGGCGGATGGACGGCGGCGTCGACGCGGTCGTCAAGCGGCACCTCGGGGCGGGGATCCAGCTGCGCGTCCAGCGGGCGATCCGCGACCAGTTCGGCGCGGCGATGCCGGTGGGCAGCGCCGTCTGCGTGCCGTCGGGGGCCACCAACCCCAGGTTCCTGATCTCGACCCCGACCATGGAGCAGTCGGCGCAGGACGTCAGCGAGACGCTGAACGTGGCGCTGGCCTGCGCCGCCGCGTTCCAGGCCATCCATACCCAGAACGAGAGGGAGCCGGGCAGCATCTCGTCGGTGGCGCTGGTCGGCATGGGCGCGGCGACCGGCCGGGTGCCGGCGCGGGTCTGCGCCAACCTGATGTGGACCGGCTACACGCTGTTCAACGACTACCACTTCCGCGACTACGACGACCTGCGGAGGACCATCCGCACGCAGCTCGACGACATCGACAGCCGCCCGCAGGAGGAGCGTGTGCGGGTGACGGTGCCGACGGCGGCCGGCTCCCGCCGGTCACGAGGCTGACGCGTCCCGCCGGCGGGGTGGGCGCCCCCGGCGCGTCCGCTGCGGTGGACCCGCCTCCTGCCCCGACGGGTCCGGGCGTTCGACGCGGGTGGGGTCGCCGCGGACGAGTTCGTCGTGGATGCGCCACCGGGCCGTGTCGGCGGCGCGCTCGGCGGTCTCGTCGCCGCGTGCGATCCGCTGCCGCAGCAGCTGGATGGCGAGGCGCCGGTTGAGGCTGAACTGCCGCTCGGTGTCGACCACCACGACGATGCCCGACGGGCGGTGGGTCGCCCGTACCGCCGTGCTGGCCTTGTTCCGGTGCTGGCCGCCGGGGCCGCCGGTACGGCAGGCCACGATGTCGACGTCCGCCTCTGCGAACGCCGTGGTCGGGCTGTCGAGCTGGCACGGTCGGGCGACGACGTACCAGTTCTTCCGGCCGGTGCCCGCCCGGTAGGGGCTGGGGGCCTGCCAGCACAGGGTGCCGGTCCACGAGGCGGCGAACGCCTCGGCGCCGTCGCCGGAGATCCGGATCAGTGCCGACCGGTAGGTGTCGGGCCGTTCGCCGGGCACGGTCCGGACCCGGTGGGTCGTCAGGCCCCGCCGGGCGGCCTCGGTCTCCAGGCGGTGCAGCAGCCGGGCCAGCGCCCAGGCGCACTCCTGCGGGCCACGCCCGGCCGACACGAGCAGGTGCAGGCTCATGCCCGGCCCCGCTTACGGCGGTCGTCGCGGCGGTCCGACCGGCTGGTGGACCCCACGTCGGGCGTCTTGTAGGTGACCAGGGGGACCGTGGTGGCCACGGGCGTGGCCAGGTCGTGGTCGACGAGATCCGTGATCACGCGTTCGATGCGCTTGTAGGCCGTGGGCGCCTCCTCGAAGAGCAGTTGGCGGTCGCCGCACACCACCAGCGACCCCACCGGCGTGCGCCGTAGTTCCTCGACGGTGTGCTTGGCCCGGCTGCGCCGCAGGGCGTCGGCGCGGGACATCTTGCGGCCCGCGCCGTGCGCCACCGAGTGGTTGGCGTCCGGGCCGGCGTGGGCGGCCACGAGGTAGGAGGCGGTGCCCCGGGTGCCGGCGACGAGCACGTCGCGGCCGTCGCCCGGCGCCGCGCCCTTGCGGTGCAGGTAGACCCCGTCGTTGACCTCCACCAGGTTGTGGCACTGGTCGACGACGGGCTCGGTGGGCTCGGCCCCCAGGGCGTGGGCGACCCGGGCGGCCAGCAGCCGCCGGTTGAGCGAGCCCCACCGTACGGCGTCGTCGTGCGCCGCCAGGTAGGCGGCGGGATCAGGGGCGGGGCCCGCGCCGTGGGCCTCGGTGTGCGCCCGCAGGATCCGCTCGCCCAGGCCCCGGGAGCCGGTGTGGACGATGAGCACGAGGTCGCCCGCGTCGAGCCCGAGCCGGCCGGCGTGACCCGGCTCGAAGACCGTGTCGACGCGCGCCAGCTCGACGAAGTGGTTGCCGCGGCCGACCGTCCCCAGTCCGTCGACATGACCGGCGGGGATGTCGCCCGTCACGACGGCCCAGGCGGGGTCGTCGGCGTCCCGCTCGGGGTCGAGGGGGCGGTCGAGGTCGGGGAACCGGGCGGCGAGCCGCTCCGGCACGGCCCGCTTGAGCCTGATGGGGAACACGGCGATGCCGCAGCCGATGTCGGAGCCCACCAGGAACGGGTACAGCACGGTCGACGCCATGGCGGCGCCGATGGGGGCACCCTTGCCCGGGTGCAGGTCCGGCATGGCGGCGACGTGGATCATGCCGGGAAGGGCGGCCACCTGCTGGCACTGCGTCAGGGCCTCGGACTCGATCCAGCTCGTGGGGGAGGCGAACACGGTGACGGTGGCGGGGGTGGACTGCGGCGGGGACTGGTGCGGAGACAAGGACGCTCGCTTCTCGCTAGAACAGCATGGACGGACGGCACCACGACACCGGTCGGTGCCGCGCGCCTCGGCGATGGGGATGCTGCCCGTCAGAACGTCATGGACGACACTGTTGCGGAGCCGACCGGGTGCGGCAACCGACTTTCCGCCGCCCCGGCAATTTGTTCGACGCCCTGCCAGGGTTGCGCCCCCTGGCTGCGGGTCGTCGCGACGGTGGGCGGACGGTCAGGGGGTGGGCAGGGCGCCGAGGCGGTGCAGCAGTTGCCGGCCCAGCGGCAGGCGCTTGTCGGCGTCGCCGTCCGTGTGGACGTCCACGTTCAGCGCGAAGCAGTACAGCCGGTCGCCGCGTTCGACCCAACCGACCCACCATCCCGTGCCCGGGTCGGTGGCGTCCGTCCAGCCGGTCTTGCCGTGGAGGGCGTACCCGGCGGTGCGCTCCAGGCGCAGGATGTCCCGGACGGTGGCCTGGTGCCCCCGGTCGGCCGGCAGCTCGCCCCGGGCCAGCCGGGCCAGCCACCGCGCCTGCTCGTCGGCCGAGATCTCCAGCGGCCCGTCCAACCAGAACCGGTCCACGGCCGGCCCGACCTCGCCGTTGCCGTAGCCGAGCCGGTGCAGCCACTTCCGCTCCCGGTCCGGTCCGATGCGGCGGGCCAGCTCCTGGAAGACCGGCACGTTGGAGACCCGGACCGCGTCGCGCAGCCCCATGTCCCGCTCCCAAGCGGCGACGCGCTGCGGCCGACCGCCGTAGGGGACCGTCTCCCGCTCGTCGCGCACCACGCCGGTCTCCAGCGCGACCAAACTGTGTGCGATCTTGAACGTCGAGGCGGGGACGAACCGCCGCTCGGCCCGCTCCCGGTCGACCATGACGACGCGGCCGGCCGCCACGTCGTACATCACGAAGGTGCCCCGCAGGCCGGCCTGCCGGAACAGGCCCGCCAGGTCGTCGCGGACCTCGATCGCCGGCGCGGTCGGCGTGGGGGACGGGTCCATCGCGGCGGTGGCGGACGCGGCGCCGGCCGGCGGCGGCTGCGGACGCCCGCTGCCGGTGCAACCGGTCGCGCCGGCCAGTAGGATCAGGGCGACGGCCGCGGCGCCCGCGACCCGCCGCCGGGCGCCCGCGCCGACCGCCGTCGGTCGCGCGGGCAGGCTCCGCGTCCGTGCCTCGAAGATCACCGCCACCGCCTCCGTCCGTGCCGGCACCGACGCCCCAGTCAAGCACGTTGCGGGGGTACGGCATCGCCCCGTCGGTCGGCTCACGGCTCAGCCGTCGCGCCGATCACGGCGGCCACGTCGGGCGGCAGCGGGTACGGGCGCTCCGGGGGCAACAGCGCCCCGGCGGCGGTGTCGTCGCCGGCGTCGAGCGCCGCGCGCACCGCGTGGGCGGTCGGGGTCACGTCGGTGAGACCGACCAGCCACTCGTCGACGTACCGGCGCACCGCCTCGCCGGAGAGCCCCACCTGTAGGGACCGGTGCGGCAGCGGCGCCAGGCGCAGCGACCGTTCCGGATCCCACTGCACCCGCACCGGGCTGGCCCGCAGCCGTCGCGACCAGTCCTCCCGGTTCTGGTGGCGGTCTCGCTCGAAGCTGCTCAGGCACGAGTTGGTCAGCGCCCACTCGAAGCCGGCGCGGGTGATCTCGACGGCCAGCACCCGCTCCTGCCCGGGCTTCGTGCCCCAGCCGCAGCGGTACATCATCCAGCGGAACGACGGCTTGATCCAGGTCATCCGTTCCCGCTTGAACGGCGGCACGAAGCGGCCGGCGGCCAGCGCCGGGCGGGCGATCTCCGGCGGGTACGCCTGGTACACGGTCACGGTGTCGGCGGTGAAGCGGGCGCGGACCTGGTGGGCGGGGACCTGCATGGCGCCGATCCTGGCCGATCGTCCGGGCCCGGTCCATCGGATTGTCCCGCCCGGGCCGGCGGCCCCGGTGGGGGATAGGCTGCCGGTCGTGGCAGGTCTTTTCAGGAGTGTGGCGGCCCGTATCGGCGGGGTGATCCCGTCGCCGCGCCGGCCCGGGCCGGGCCCGGCGCGGGTCGCCCGCCCCCGCCAGGTCGCGGCGTTGCAGCGCCGGCAGTTGGCGTACGCGCCGGAGCTCGACGGGCACGCCGATCCGGGCGAGATCGTCTGGACCTGGGTGCAGTACGAGGACGACCCGCGCCAGGGCAAGGACCGTCCCGTGCTGGTGGTGGGCCGGCACAGCCGGACGCTGTTCGGGCTGATGCTGTCCAGTCAGAGCGAGCGCGACGGGCAGCGGCACTGGCTGGCGCTCGGCCCGGGCGAGTGGGACCGGGACAACCGGCCGAGCTGGGTGCGGCTGGACCGGGTGCTGACCATGCGGGAGGACGGCATCCGCCGGGAGGGCGCGGTGCTGGACCGGGCCCGTTTCGACCGGGTCGGCCGGGCCCTGCGCGCCGGCTACGGCTGGCGCTGACCCGTCAGGCCGGCTCGCGGCTCGGGCCGATCCCGGCGTCGCGGGCGTCCGGCGGCGGGTACGGCTGCTCGGCCAGCAGCCGGGCCAGGTGCGCGCTGTTGAGCGCCAACGCCTTGGTCGTGCGTCCCGTGGTGTCGGGCTTGGGCCGGGCGTCGATGTAGTCCACCTTGTGCAGCGCCTCGCCGACCCAGTAGGTGGCGCCCGCCGCGGGGCAGGTGAAGCCGACCTCGTTGAGGGCCTGCTGGACCTCGCCGATGGTGTGGTGCGCGCCGTCCTCGTTGCCGACGACCGCGACCCCGCCCACCTTGCCGTAGGTGAGCAGCCGGCCCTCGGCGTCGGTCTCGGAGAGCTCGGCGTCGAGCCGTTCGAGGACCATCTTGCACACGGCGGACGGCTGACCGAGCCAGATCGGCGTGGCGATGACGAGGATCTGCGCGGCCATCAGCCTGGACCGGACGACTGGCCAGCCGTCGCCGTCGCCCTCGTCGGTGGAGACGCCGAAGCGCACGTCGTGGTCGACGACCCGGATCAGGTCGCCCGCCACGCCCTGGTCGGCGAGGGCGTCGAGCACCTCGCGCCCGAGCACCTCGGCGCTCGACGGGGCGGGGGACCGCTTGAGGGTGCAGTTCAGGACCAGGGCCCGGATGCTCGCCACGGTGTTCCTCCCTCGGCCGGTGCGGCGCTGATCCTGCCGGCATACCCGGCAACCGGCGCGAGACACGTCGAAACGCGTCGTGCCCCGACCGGCGGTCCGCTGGCGTGGGCCTGCGCGCTCAGCACTCCGCCAGGTGGGCGCTGTCGACGAGTTGCCGGGGCGGGCGGGCCACCCCGAGGCTCTTGGCCCGGTACATGGCGGCGTCGGCCCGGTCGAGCGCCTCGGTGAGCTGGGCGGGCCCGGTGACGGGGGCGAGCCCCACGGAGGCGGTCACCCGGACGCTGAGCCCGCCCAGCGGGATCGGCGCGGCGAGGCTGTCGCAGAGCCGCCGGGTGGCGTGCTCGATCCACCGCCGGTCGATCGTGGGGCTGGCCAGCAGGCCGGCGAACTCGTCGCCGCCGAGCCGGGCGACCAGGTTGTCCCCGGCGAAGGCGGCGAGCCGTTGGGCGACGCTGACCAGCACCTGGTCGCCGGCGGCGTGGCCGTAGCGGTCGTTGATCTGCTTGAAGTCGTCGAGGTCGAGCACCACGGCGATCAGCGGCTGCCCGGCCGCGTCGGTGAGCAGCGTGGCGGCCAGGCGGTAGAACGCGCGGCGGTTGGGCAGGCCCGTCAGGGGGTCGTGGCTGGCGGCGTGCCGCTCGGCGGCGAGCTCGGCCTGGAGGTGCCGGATCTCGACCTCGGCCTGGATCGCGCGGCGCCGCAGCTGCCAGGAGGTGACGAGTGCCCCGGCGGCACAGATGCCGGACGCGATGGTCAACGGATCCGGCACGAGACCTCCCATCAGCACGTCGCCGCCGGCCCCCGCGCGCGGCGGTCCGCGCCCGCGTGTCGGGCCCCGTCCGGCCTGGTGGCAGCCCCAGGTCGGGTCACTCAGAGTGAACAGATGGGCACTGTCCACGTGCGTTATCATGCTCGCTGTCCGGTGCAGATGCAATAGCAGATGCACGTGCAGGAAGCCCTTCGTCGATATCGTGCCCCCTCATCAGGCGCCGCTGCCCGGCATCGCGGGGCTCGCGAGAGAAAGACGTCCATGCAGCAGCCTCCGAACGGCGTTCCCACCACCCAGCTGCCCCCGCTCGCCTGGCAGAAGAGCCGCCGGAGCAATCCCAGCGGCAACTGCGTAGAGCTGGCCGAACTGCCCGGCGGCGCCGGCATCGCCCTGCGCAACTCCCGGCACCCGGAGGGGCCGGCGTTGATCTACACGGTGGACGAGATCGCCGCCTTCGTGCTCGGCGCGCGCGACGGGGACTTCGACAACCTCATCGCCTGACCGCGTCCCGCCGACCGGGACGAATTGTCCGCACCGAGGAAGTTCACCTCACTCACGGTTCATGGCATGCTTACACGTCGGCCGCGCGAGGGCACCCGGTCGACACGAACCGGCATGTGGAGGTCGGCTGTGACGATGGGCCCCGCCGAGGGCGGTCCGGGGACCGGCCCGACCGTGCTGCGCATGCTGCTCGGCGCCCAACTGCGCCGGCTGCGCGAGTCCAGCGGGGTGACCCGGGAGGGCGCCGGCTGGGAGATCCGCGCCTCCGAGTCGAAGATCAGCCGGATGGAGCTGGGCCGGGTCGGCTTCAAGGAACGCGACGTCGCGGACCTGCTCACCCTCTACGGCGTCACCGCGTCCGAGGAGCGGGAGGCGCTGCTCAAGCTCGCCCGCGACGCCAACAGCCCGGGCTGGTGGCACCGCTACGGCGACGTGCTGCCGAACTGGTTCCAGTCGTACCTCGGGCTGGAGGCGGCCGCCGCGCTCATCCGCAGCTACGAGGTCCAGTTCGTCCCCGGCCTGCTCCAGACCCGGGAGTACGCCCGGGCGGTGGTGCTGCTCGGGCACGGCCGGGCCGCACCGGCGGAGATCGAGCGACGGGTCGCACTGCGCATGCAGCGCCAGCGGTTGCTGCACCGCGAGAACCCGCCGCAGCTCTGGGCGGTGGTGGACGAGGCCGCGCTGCGCCGGCCGATCGGCGGCCCACGGGTGATGCGCGAGCAGGTGGCGGCGTTGATCGAGGCCACCAAGTCGCCGAACATCCGGCTCCAGGTCATCCCGTTCGCCGCCGGTGGGCACGCCGCCGCGGGTGGGGCCTTCACCATCCTGCGCTTCGGTGACCGGGAACTGCCCGACATCGTCTACATCGAGCAGCTCACCAGCGCGCTCTACCTCGACAAGCGCGACGACCTCGACTACTACGCGGTCGCGATGGAACGGCTCTGCGTGGAGGCCGAGCCGCCGGAGCGTACGCCGGAGATCCTCGGCGCGATCCTGGACGACCTCTACCCGGGGTGACCCCGGCGGGGCCTCGCCCGGACGGCGGTGCGGCTACCATGGTCGCCGACCGGCGACAGTGGACGGACGCCCCCGGTCGCGGGTGGCGCAGAGTCGTGGAGGCTGCCTTGACCACCGATGCCCCGGGTACGACGACCGGCCCCGCGCACCCGAGCGACCGCATCGACACCTCGGTGGCCCACCCCGCGCGCCGGTACAACTACTGGCTCGGTGGCAAGGACAACTTCCAGGCCGACCGGGACTCCGGCGACATGGTGGCGGCGTCCTTCCCGACCATCCGCACCGCCGCGCTGGAGAACCGCCGTTTCCTCCAGCGGGCCGTGCGGCACCTCGCCCGGGAGGAGGGCATCCGCCAGTTCCTCGACATCGGCACCGGCATTCCGACCGCCGACAACACCCACGAGGTCGCGCAGGCGATCGCCCCCGAGTCACGGGTGGTCTACGTCGACAACGACCCGATCGTGCTCGCGCACGCCCGGGCGCTGCTGACCAGCTCGCCCGAGGGCGCCACCGCCTACATCGACGCCGACCTGCGCGACCCGGAGCGGATCCTGCGCCACCCCGACCTGCTGCGCACCATCGACCTGTCCCGGCCGGTCGCCCTGATGCTGGTCGCGATCCTGCACTTCGTCGGCGACGACGACGACCCGTACGCCGTGGTCACGCGGCTGCTCGACGCGCTGCCGCCGGGCAGCTACCTGGCGGCCTCGCACGCCACCCACGACTACCTCCCCCCGCACGTGGCCCAGGAGGCGAAGGCGGCGGCCCGGGGCGGCAGCCCGCACGGCCTGATCAACCTGCGCACCCGGGCCGAGTTCACCCGGTTCTTCGACGGGCTGGAGCTGTTGGAGCCCGGCGTCACGTCGGTCGCCGAGTGGCGTGCCGAGGACGCGCCGCAGCCCCGCCCGGCGGCGGCCGAGGTCAGCATGTACGGCGGGGTGGCCCGCAAGGGCTGACCGCGCACCTGCGCACCCGCCGGCCCGGACCACCACGGTCCGGGCCGGCGCTGCTGCGCGGCAGCACCCTCGACGTTGCCCCGCGCTGCTGCGCGGGGCCACCCTCGACGTCTCGTGCGCTCGGCGTCACCGTGGCCGGGTCGGGCGTGGTGGGCCGCGTCGGTGTTCCTGTCGCGCGCGCTCCCGAGCCGGATCGCCGCCTGCGGCGTTGACGAGAGCGGCCCGCTCCGCCTAGTCTCTGTATCGATCCAGTCTGAATCGATACAGAGAGGCCGCGGTGAAGCCGACCCTGCAAGCCGTCGCGGACGCCGTCGGCGTGTCCCGCAGCACCGTCTCCAACGCCTACAGCCGACCCGATCAGCTCTCCGCCGCCCTGCGCCAGCGGATCCTGGACGCCGCCCGGCAGCTCGGCTACCCCGGCCCCAACCCCACCGCCCGGTCGCTGCGGCGCGGGTACGTGGGCGCCATCGGAGTGCTCTTCGAGTCGCGGCTGTCGTACGCCTTCACCGACCCCTTCGCGGTCCGCTTCCTGGCCGGCGTCGCCGAGGCGGCCGAGCGGCACGGCACCAGCCTGCTGCTCGTGCCGCTGCCGGCCGACGAGCCCGCCGCGCGGCGGGCGGTGGAGAACGCCGCCGTCGACGGCTTCTGCGTCTACTGCGTCGGCGACGAGGGCTGGGTCGTCGACGTGCTCCGCGAGCGCGGCCTGCCCGTCGTCACGACCGCCCCCCGCGACGACGCCGGCCCCGACGACCGCTACGTCGGCATCGACGAGCGGGCCGCCGCCCGGGCCGTCGCCGCCCACGTGGCGGGGCTCGGGCACCGGCGGGTCGCCCTGCTCGGCGACGCCGTGCGCCCCGGCACGGCCCCGGGCGAACTGCGCCTCGCCGACGTGGCCGACGTCGCCCACCCGACGACCCGGGCGCGGCTGGCCGGATTCGCCGACGCCTTCGCCGAGGTGGGCGTCGCCTGGCCCGAGCTGACCGTGCTCGCCGCCACCGACAACAGCCGGTCGGCGGGCGCCACGGCCGTCGCCGCCGCCCTCGCCGCCCCCGAACCGCCCACGGCGGTACTGGCCTGCGCGGACGTGCTCGCCCTCGGCGTCCTCGACGCGCTCGCCGAGGCCGGCCGGCCGCCCGTGTCGGTAACCGGCTTCGACGACATCGCCGAGGCCGCCACCGCCGGCCTCACCACCGTGCGGCAACCAGCCGAGGAGAAGGGGCGCATCGCCGCCCGACTCCTGCTCGACCCGCCCGCCGACCCGGCGGCCGGCCACGTCCTGCTACCCACCGCACTCGTCGTCCGGTCCTCCACCGGACCCGTCCCAAGGAGCTGACCATGGAACAGCCCACCGGCTTCGTCCTCGCCGTCGACGCGGTGACCCGACACGTCAACTCCGCCCGGCCGGACGCCCCCATCCGCCCGGAGCGGCCCCGCGTCGCGCGACTCGCCCCCACCCGGCTGGCCGCCGCCGCCGTCCTGCGCCGGCTCGCCGACCGCATCCAGCCGCCGCCGGTCGCCGCCACGCCGCGCTGCTCCTGACCGTCGGCGCGGGCCGGTAGCCCGCTGCTCCTGACCGTCGGCTTGCGGGACGGTCGTCGCCGCCGAACCGCGACGACCGGCCCGCAACCGGGCACCGCGCTGGTGGCAGACCCCGCCGGCAGGGCAGACTGAACGGCTATGTCGCCGTTCTCGCCCACCCTGCGGTTGCACGACCGCTACGTCCTGCGCGAGCGCATCGGCCTCGGCGGGATGTCCGAGGTGTGGCGCGCCGACGACGAGGTGCTGCACCGGCCCGTCGCCGTCAAGGCCCTCACCCGGGAGTTCGCCACCGACCCGCAACTGCGGGCCACCATCCAGCGCGAGGCCCGCGCCGCCGCGCGGCTGACCCACCCGCACGTCACCCAGGTGTACGACTACGGCGAGGCGGCCCTGGAGGGCGGCATCGTCGTCCCGTACCTGGTGATGGAGCTGGTGCAGGGGCGCAACCTCGCCGACCGGCTCGCCGACGGGCCGCTGCCCTGGCCGGAGGCGGTGCGGATGGCCGGCCAGATCGCCGCGGCGCTCGCCGCCGCCCACCGCATCGGCGTGGTGCACCGCGACGTCAAGCCCGGCAACGTGATGCTCACCGAGACCGGCGCCAAGGTGCTCGACTTCGGCATCGCCGCGCTCGCCGGGCCGCACCACCCGCGGGCGGGGCAGACCGGCGAACTGCTGATGGGCACGCCCGCGTACTTCGCCCCGGAGCGGATGCGGCCCGGGCCGCCGAACCCGGCCAGCGACGTCTACGCCCTCGGCGCGCTGCTCTACCGCACCCTCACCGGCCGGGCCCCACTGCCCGTGCAGACCTGGGAGGACGCGCTGGAGGTGCACGCCGGGCACCCGCCGGTGCCGCCCCCGCAGGTCCCCGGGCTGCCGCCCGACATCGCCGAGCTGACCCTGGCCTGCCTGGCCACCGATCCGGCGCGCCGGCCGGGCGCGGCCCAGCTCGCCACCCACTTCGCTTCGGGGGCACCGAATCACCCGCCCACGGCCGTCCTGCCGACCCCGTCCGGCAGCGCATCGTCTGCGACGTCCCCCTCGTCGGCGGGTGCCGAGCACCCGCCGACCCTGATCGACCGCTCACCGCCGTCCCCGAACCCCACCGGCCGCGCGGGGGTGCCGTACCCCGCCCCGCCGGGCGGGCGCCATCCCGTGGTCGCCCGCACCAGCCGTCCCGCCCCGGCCGGCGGGGCGGGGACCACGCGCAGCAGGCCTGTCACCGCGCTGGTCGCCGTCGGCGTCGCGCTGCTCGTCGGGCTCGTCGGGGCGCTCGTCATCGGCGACGGCGGAAGTCCGCCCCCGGCGGCGGCCCCCGTCACCGGCACACCGGCCGGGAAGCCGACCTCGGCCAGACCGACTCCGTCGGCCAGGACCTCCGCCCCGCCGCCGGTGACCGCGCGGCCCGACCCGATCGGCCTGCCGCAGTTCGTCGCCGAGTTCGCCGCGGTGCTCGCCTGGGCGCAGGCCCGCGGCGACATCGACCGCAAGACGGTCGAGGGGCTGCGGGACAAGCTCGCGGACCTGAGCCGGGGCAAGGAGAAGGACCGGGCCAAGCGGGTCGAGAAGCTGCGGGAGCGCCTCGCCGAGGCGGCCGAGGAGGGGCAGCTCCCGCCCGACACGGTGGCCCGACTCGACGCCCTGCTCGACCGGATCGACACGCCGTCGCCGGACGACGACGAGGGCGACGACTGAACCGGCTCAGCCGACCTCGACCGAGGACCCCTGCGCCACCCGGCCGCCCCGCACCACCTGCGCGTACGCGCCCACGCACGGCTGCGCGCCGAGCTGCGGCAGCGGCGCGACCCGGTTGAGGCGGGCCGGGACACGCAACGCCTCGCTCTGCCGAGGGAGCGACCCGTGCGCCAGGGTCGGCACCGCGCACCGCGGGGTCGGGGCGAGTACCCGCAGCACCAGCTCGGGGCCGACCCGCAGCTCGCGACCGACCCAGTCGTTCTCGGCGAAGCCGTCCACGCCGACGTCGAGCACGAGGTTGGGCCGGTAGCGGACCGCCTCGACGGTGCCGCCCGGAAGCTCGGCGGCCACCCGGGCCAGGGTGGCCGTCGTGACCAGGTGCACCGGGGCGAAGTCGAAGAAGGTGCCCGGCGCCGCCGCCCCGAGCGGGTTGGCGTCGACCGGCACCTCGGCGGCCAGACCGGCCGCCAGCACCGCGTCCGGGTCGGCCCGGTCCAGGAGCGCCCCGGCGGGCGGCCGGTCGATCAGCGTCACCGGGACGCCCAGCACCCGGGACAGCACGTCGTCGACGCCGGGGTCCACGCTGGACAATGCCCGCCCATCGGGCAGCGTGATCCGTACCTCATCTGGTGCGGCGCCGGCCGCGCGGAGCGTGAGCAGGTCGCGCCAGAGCCGGGGATGCTTAGCGCTGGCCACCCGCCCGGTGTCCCGGTGCCGCAGGGCCAGCCGCCGGTCGCCCGCCACCCCCGCCGGGCCGACGTCGGCGTGGGGCAGCCGCTCACCCAGCATCGACTTCACCGGGTAACGCCACAGCTGCGCCAGCCGGCCGGTCATCCTGCCGCCGCCCCGGCGCGGGGCGCCGCGACCCGGACCGGGGCCGCGCCGGCGGTCGTGGTGCGCGTCGTCACGGCGCCACCCTAGTGCGAACCCCCGCCGCTGTGGACGGTCCGTGGGACGCATGGGCCGGCCCATTGGCGGACTCCCAGGATCGGTTCGTAGCGTGTGGGCCATGATTCGTACCGCGCACGCCCTGCTCGCCTCCGGCACCGCCCCCGAAAAGGCCGCGCCGCCCGAGGACGGGCTGGTCGGCTTCGTCATCGGCCTGGTCGAGCGGCTCGGCGGCCCCGGCGCGGGTCTGGCCGTCGCCCTGGAGAACCTCTTCCCGCCGATCCCCAGCGAGGTGATCCTGCCGCTGGCCGGCTTCGTCGCCGGCCAGGGTCGGATGAGCGTGGTCAGCGCGATCTTCTGGACCACGCTCGGCTCGCTGCTCGGCGCCCTCGCCCTGTACTGGATCGGCGCCGCGCTGGGCCGGGAGCGGATCCGGGCGATCGCGCAGCGGCTGCCGCTGATCAAGCTCAGCGACGTGGACCGCACCGAGGAGTGGTTCCTGCGGCACGGGGTGAAGGCCGTCTTCTTCGGGCGGATGATTCCGATCTTCCGGAGCCTGATCTCCATCCCGGCCGGCGTGGAGCGGATGCCGGTGCTGACCTTCGCGGTCTACACGACGCTCGGCAGCCTGATCTGGAACACCACCTTCGTGATGGCCGGCTACCTGCTCGGCGACAACTGGCACCTCGTCGAGGGGTACGCCGGCGTGCTGCAGAAGGTGGTCATCGTCGCCAGCGTGGCGGCCGCCGGCTGGTTCGTGGTCTCCCGGATCATCCGGGCGCGGCGCGGTGCGGCGGAGGCTGTCGACCCCGTCCCGCCCGTCGACCCCGCCCCGCTGCCCCACGCGCCGGACCCGACGGGGCGGGGCACGATCTACCGCAGCGCGTACTCGGACGGGCAGGCACCAGACCGCGACCTGTCCCGCTGAACCGGGGCGCGGCCACGGCGGGCGCCACCACGCCCGCCGGGCCCCTGTCGTGGTGGCCCTCGGAATCCGCGCCGCCGCCGCTGCGCGCTCCGCACGATCGCCGCGGGCACCCGCCCCGACCTCGATCGGCCCCGGGACGCGGAAGTCCACCCGCGGGTTTGACCCCTGCGTCGGGCACGGCGGGCCACACCCCGTCGGGGCCACTCTCGCGTCCGTCCGCCCGGCTCCTACCGGAGATCTTGGTAGAAAACGGCCCCTCCAAGGGCCGTTTTCTACCAAGATCTCCACGGTGGTCCGGTGGCCCGGTGGTCCGGTGGTCCGGTGGCCCTGTCTGTGAACGGTGTCCGGTTTCGTGTGGCTGTCCGGTGCGGTTAGGGGTGAGTGGGTCGTCAGCGGGGTGGCGTGGCGTGCCGAATGTGCGGTTTGGGGGTGTGACCGGGGGCATCGTGGGGGCGGAATCGTGGCGGGGGCGGGGTCGTTACACCCTGCGTACGACCGAGCAAGACCACCCCCGCCGAGGTCACGCCGCCCCCATGGATGGCGGACCCGGGGCCCCCGGAATGATGGCGGGCCGGCGGTGGTTACACATGGTCCGGCCGACGCGAGGGCAACCCCCGCCCCGCTCGACAGCCGGCCCTCTTCCGGCCCGCACGGGTCGGACATCCGGCCGGCACGGCCGAATCTGATCTTCCCTCTGATCTTCGCAACTCCGGCTTGATCGTCGGAGATCCTCTCCATGCCTCGTTGGAGATCCTCTCCGGTTTCGCTGGAGACCCCGCTTGAGTTTGCATGAGTCCCCTTTGAGTTCGTATGAGCGCCGGACGGTGCTTGCACCCGCGTGAAAGCCGATCCCCCTTCGGCGTGTGGGTGCCAACCCCCGAATGGAGCGTTTCTGATGAACACGATCATCCGTAAGAGCGTTCTCGGTATTGCTGGTCTCGCGTTTGCCGGTGGCGTGTTTGCCGGTCCCGCGACCGCGCACGCGGCCCCGTCGGTGGAGTCCACGCCGGTGGCAGTGGCCGTGCAGGCCGACACGCCGTCGGTCGACAAGGCCAAGCTGATCCCGCACGGTGTGCAGGGCGCCCAGTCGCACGTCGACCTGTCCGACGAGCAGGTCACCAACGTGAAGGCGATCATCGCGGCGACGAAGAAGGCCGGCATGGACGAGCGCGCCGCCGTCGTGTCGATCGCCACCGCACTGCAGGAGTCGAAGCTGGAGAACCTGGGTCATCTGGGTGACCGCAACGACCACGACTCGCAGGGCCTGTTCCAGCAGCGCCCGTCCTCCGGGTGGGGCACGGTCGAGCAGATCACCGACCCCGAGTACTCGACGATGGCGTTCCTGAAGGGTCTGAAGCAGGTCGACGGGTGGCAGGACATGCCGCTGACCAAGGCCGCGCAGACGGTGCAGGTGTCGGCCTACCCGGACCACTACGCCCAGTGGGAGCAGCAGGCCGCCGACCTGGTCGCCGAGCACTGGAACAGCTGACACACAGACTTTCCACCACAAGGGGGATCGCTGGCCGGCACCCGAACACGGGGTGCCGGCCAGACGCATGTCCGGAGTCCCCGGGCCTCACCCGCCGAAGCTCGCGGGCGGCGCCTACCGGAGCCCCCGGGCCTCACCCATTGGAGTTCACCCGGGCCTCGCCCACCGGAGTTCCGGGGCGTGGCGAACCGGAGACGACCCGACTGAGCGGGACGTCGGAGTGGGCTGAGCGGTGGGGGAGGCCGACGGGTTCGTGGCCTGTCCGGGCGTACAGTCGGGCGGTGGAGCGCACCGAGAAGATGCCCGCGGAGACCCGACCACCCGGCGTGGCGACCGCCGATCCCGGCAGCGTTCTGCTGCCGGGCCACGACGTGCCGCTGGGCCGCTACACGACCGTTCGTCGGCTGCTTCCGCAGCGGCAGCGGCGGATGGTCGGCGCCTGGTGCTTCGTGGACCACTTCGGCCCGGACGACGTGGCCGAGCGGCCCGGCATGGAGGTGCCGCCGCATCCGCACACCGGTTTGCAGACCGTGACCTGGCTGCTCGACGGGGAGATCCTGCACCGCGACAGCCTGGGCAACGTCCAACCGATCCGCCCCGGCCAGCTCAACGTGATGACCTCGGGGCACGGCATCGCGCATTCGGAGCGGTCGCCCGAGCGGCATCCGCCGCTGATGCACGGCTTACAGCTCTGGGTGGCGCTGCCGGACCCGGCCCGCGCCGGGGCCGCCGACTTCGCCCACCACGCCGACCTGCCGCGCTGGCGCGACGGTGAACTGGACGTCACCCTGCTGGTCGGCGAGCTCGCCGGCGAGCGGTCCCCGGCCCTGACGCACACCCCGCTGCTCGGCGCGCAGGTGGAGCTGCGCGGACCCGCGCCGGCCACGCTGCCACTGCGGCCCGATTTCGAGTACGGGCTGCTGGCCATGTCCGGCACCGCCGAGATCGACGGGGTGCCGTTGACCCCGGGGGCGCTGCTCTACGTGGGCACCGGTCGGGAGCGGCTCACCCTGACGGGCGCGCCGGGGAGCCGGCTGCTGCTGCTCGGCGGGGCCCCGTTCGAGGAGCCGCTGGTGATGTGGTGGAACTTCGTCGGCCGCTCGCACGAGGAGGTGGCCGCCGCGCGGGAGGACTGGATGGCCGGGCGGCGTTTCGGCGTCGTCGCCGACGATCCCGCCCCGCCGTTGCCCGCCCCGGCGCTGCCGACCACCCGCCTCAAGGCGCGCGACCGTAGCGGCGGGCTGCACGGCTGAGGCGGGCAGGCGTGGCCGGGCGCGGCGCGGGTAGTCGCCGGCATGCCGACCACATCCACTTCCCGTGTCGAGGACAGGAAACGCCTGGTACGCCGGCTGGCCGGCAGTGGGCGCGGCTTCGCCGAGCAGTACGGCTTCCGGGTCGTCAACAACCCGTCGAGCCTGTTCCAGGTGCTCTGTCTCGCCGTACTGCTGGCCCGCCGGGGCGACTTCCGGCGGGCCGTGGACAGCGCGCACGCCCTGCCCGCCGCCGGCTGGGACAGCGCCGCCCGGCTGGCCCGGTCCCTGCACGGTGACCGGGTACGCGTGCTTCGCGACAGCGGCCAGCGTGGTGACGTCGACGCGCTCGCCGACACGCTCGGCGACCTGGCGCGTGCCGTGGTGGAGCGCTACCGGGGCGACCTGCGCCGCCTGCGCGCGGTGGCCCACCACGACCCGGCCCGGGAGCGGGAACTGCTCACCGAACTGCCCGGGGTGGACGCCACGGTGGTCGACCTGTTCCTGCGCGAGGCCCAGGCGCTGTGGCGCGAGGTGGCGCCGGTGGCCGACCGCAGGGCGCTCGTCGCGGCCCGCCGGCTGGGGCTGGGCCGCTCCGCCGACGACCTGGCGGGCCTGGCCGGCAGCGGGGAGTCCGAGCGCCTGGCCTGGCTGGTCGGGGCGTTGGCCCGGGTGGACCTGGAGAAGCGGTACGCGGAGTTGGCCGCCTGACGCGGTGGTGGGCTGGCCCACACTTCCTTCGTAATCGTCCGAACGGGTGATGTTTCATCGTATGATGGTCGCGGCACTGATGCCCGCCCGGTTCGGGCGTGCATCGACCGCCTGGTGGTCGCGGCCCGGTTCGGGCCCGACCGGCCACCGGACAGGTTCTGTGTGGCGCCCCGGTCGCGGTTCGCGACAGGGGCGCCCGCCTGTCCGGCAACTCCCGCACCTCGCCGGGCGTCGGCCCACTCCACGCGGATGCCGGCTCATCTCGCCAGGCCGGCCAGCAGGTTCACCGTGACCGCGATGATGAACGCCCCGAACAGGTACGACACCATCGAGTGTCGCAGGGCCGTTCGGCGCATCTCGTTGCTGGTCAGTGCCGTGTCGGAGACCTGGAAGGTCATCCCGACGGTGAACGCCAGGTAGGCGAAGTCCGAGTAGCGGGGCGGCTCCGACTGGTTGAAGTCGATCCCACCGTCGGGCCCCGTGTAGTAGATCCGCGCGTACCGGGCGGCGAACACGGTGTGCACCACCAGCCAGGACAGCAGCACGCTCAGCACGGCCAGCCCGCCATAGGCGTTGCGGGCGGGCGTGGCGGACGCCCCGTGCGTGCTGGTCACCACGACGCCGACGGCCAGCAGGCTGGCCAGGCAGGCGGCGAGCAGCAGGGCGTCACGCGCCGCCCGGTTCGGGTCCTCGTACACGGCCAGTCGGGCCGTCCCCCGCGCGTCCAACGGCCACAGCCGGTGCCAGACCAGCACCAGCCAGCTCAGCGCCGCGGCGTCCCAGCCGGCCAGCGGCGCCAGCGCCGGCGTGACGGCCAGCGCGGTGAGCCCGCCGACCACCAGGCCGATCGCGCCCATCACGGTGAGCTGGACCGCGGCCGGGGTGTGCCCGACCGGCCCGCGCGTCGTCATCCGTCACCGGCGCGGGCCCGCCCGGCGCGGGCGCCACGCACCGGCCCGAACGTGCCCAGTGTGGACGTGCCCGGCGTGCCCCGCCCGGGCGCGTCGGCGGCCCGCGACAGCAAGGGTCAGATGCCGCGCAGGTGCTGCGACACGCGCTGGTGCCGCTTGTCCCGGGCCTGCGCCGCCCGTTGCGCGGAGTCGACCTCCGGGGCCGCCTCGATGCCCGCGGAGCGGGCCACCTCGTTGCCGTTGGCGTAGTCGACCGGCGGCAGGGCCCGCAACGCGCGCAGCACGTCCGGCGGGGCGCCCTCCCGCTCGGCCTGGCGTACCACGTCGTCCTTCTCGGCCGGGTAGTCCAGGCTCGACAGGTACTGCAGCACGTCGGCGTAACTCGCCATGGTGTCGGCTCCTCCGGGGCATCGATCCGGTCACGACCGGCGGCGGTTACCCGCCCGGCGGGCCGTCACGCGCCGACCCGCGCGGAAATCCCCGTCGTTTCCCGGCCGCGCCGGCGGGTACGCGCAGGCCCCGACGCAGCCTGAAGGAGCCCGGATGAACTACGACACCTTCGTCGACCAGGTCGCCCAGCGCACCCGTACCTCCTCGGAGCAGGCGGTGACGCTGACCCGGGCGACGCTCGAGACCCTCGCCGAGCGGCTGACCGGCGGGGAGGTGCTGGACCTGGCGGCCCAGCTGCCCAAGCCGTTGCAGCTCGTGCTGAAGCCCAGCCCGGGTACCGAGTCGGCGGAGCGGTTCGGCGCGGCCGAGTTCGTCGCCCGCGTCGCCGTACGGGCCGGCGTCACCGAGCCGGCGGCGCGCGACGCCGCCCGGGCGGTCTTCGTCACCCTGCGCGAGGCGATCAGCGGCGGCGAGTTCGACGACGTGGTGGTGCAGCTCCCGCGCGACTTCCGGGACATGGTCGAGCCCGCGATGGCGCCGGGCGCCACCCTACGCCGCTCCTGACCCTGCCGCCCACCCGGCGACGCCGGCCGGACGCCCACCCGGCGACGCCGGACGCCCACCCGGCGGTGCCGGCCGGGACGACGGGGCGGTGGTGCTGGCGGTGCCGGCCGCCCGGTGGTGCCGGCCGGGCCGACGGGGCGGTGGTGTGCCGCCTCAGGCGACGGCGCCGGCGGCGCGCAGGGCGGCGACCCGCTCCGGGGCGAAGCCCGCCCCGGCCAGCAGTTCGTCGGTGTGCTCGCCCGGCTGGGGCGGGGGGCGGCGCAGCGCGGTGGGAGTGCCCGAGAAACGGGGTGCCGGCGCCGGCTGGGTGACCCCGTCCCGCTGGACGAAGGTGCCCCGCGCGGCCAGGTGTGGGTGCTCCGGCGCCTCCCGCCAGTCCAGCACCGGCGCCACGCAGGCGTCCGAGGAGCCCAGCAGCGCCGTCCACTCGTCCCTGGTCCGGGTGCGGAACAGCCGCGCCCACGATTGGTGCAGCGCCGGCCAGTTCGCCGGGTCGGTGCGGTCCAGCGCCTCGTCCGGGGCCAGCGGGAAGCCGGAGCGCCGGACGAGCTCGTCGTAGAACCGCGGTTCCAGCGCGCCGACCGCCAGATGCCGGCCGTCGGCGCACTCGTACGTGTCGTAGAAGGGAGCGCCACCGTCGAGCAGGTTCACCCCGCGCGCGTCCTGCCACATGCCGAGCCGGCGCAGCGCGTGGATCTGGGTGCTGAGCACCGCCACGCCGTCGACGATGGCCGCGTCGACCACCTGGCCCCGTGCGCCGCCGCGCACCGCGTACAGGGCGGAGACCAGGCCGAGGGCGAGCATCATCCCGCCGCCGCCGAAGTCGCCGAGCAGGTTCATCGGCGGCACCGGGCGCTCGCCGGCCCGGCCGATCCCGTGCAGCGCGCCCGTCAACGCCAGGTAGTCGATGTCGTGCCCCGCGTACGGCGCCGCCGGACCGTCCTGGCCCCAGCCGGTCATCCGGCCGTAGATCAGCCGGGGGTTCGCCGCGAGGCAGTCCGCCGGGCCGACCCCGAGGCGCTCGGTGACCCCCGGGCGGAACCCCTCGATGAGCGCGTCGGCGTCGGCGACCAGGGCCAGCACCACCTCCCGCCCGCCGGGGGACTTCAGGTCGACCCCGATCGAGCGGCGTCCCCGGTTGAGCAGATCCGGGTGCGGGGTGCCGAAGGCGTCCGGGTCGACGTCCGTGGCCCGGTCCACCCGGACCACGTCCGCGCCCAGGTCGGCCAGCATCATCGCGGCGAACGGGCCGGGACCGATGCCGGCCAGCTCGATCACCCGTACGCCGGCCAGCGGGCCGGCCGGGACGTCCTCGGTCATCGGCACACCATAGGCGAGGCGCGTTTGCGTCGTAAGGGGCCGGGAACCCGCCCGCCGAGAAGCGGGAGGTGGCGTGGTCGACGACCGGATCAGGGTGGCCATGCTGCACGGTCCCGGTCGGCCCGACGCCGACGGCGTCAGCGACTACGTGACGCACCTGGTCGAGGCGCTCGACGGCGTCGGTGTCGAGGTGACCCCGGTGCCGGTGCGCCCCGACGCCGACCGGGAACGCTGGCGGGCCGCCACCGCCCGGGCCGCCCGCCGGGTCCGCGAGCTGGCCCCCGACGTGGTGCACGTGCAGTTCGCCCCGTCGGCGTACCGGTTCTCGGGCCAGCCCGGACTGCTGCCGTGGCGGCTGCCCCGGCGGGTGCCGCTGGTCACCACCCTGCACGAGTACGGCTGGTGGGCCTGCCCCGGCTGGCTGCCGACCCGGCTCTGGTCGGCGCTGGAGCGGGCCCGCTGCTGGGACCGGGAGTCCGGCCGGCTGGTGCCGGCCAGCGCGGCCGTGGTCGTCACGAATCCCGGCCACGGCGACGTGGTCCACGCGCGTACCGGCCGGCGGGCCACGCACATCCCGATCGCGCCGAACGTCGTCGACCGCGTCGGCGCGTCCACCGCGGGGGCGCGGCTGCGGGCGGAGTTGGGCCTGCGGGAGGGCGCGCCGCTGCTGGCCTTCTTCGGTTTCGTGCACCCGGTGAAGGGACTGCGGTACCTGATCGAGGCACTGCCGGAGCTGCGTCGCGACCATCCGGACCTGCGGCTGCTGGTGGTCGGCGGGTTCACCTCGCAGGCGCTGCCCGAGCGGGAGGCGCGCGCGTTCCGCGCCGAGCTGACCGGGCTGGCCCACCGGTGCGGGGTGGCCGACGCGGTGACGTTCACCGGGCACCTGCCCGCCGAGCGGGTCTCCGCCGCGCTGCACGCCGCCGACGTGGCGGTGCTGCCGTTCACCACGGGGGTGAGCACGAAGAGCGGCGCCCTGCTCGCCGCGCTCGCGCACGGCGTGCCGACCGCCGTGACGCGGGCCGACGCCGGCGACGACGGGCCGCACCGCAGCGGCGCGGTGGCGGTGATCGGCGCTCGCCGGGACAGCGCCGCGATCGCGCGTACCGTCGGCAGGCTGCTCGCCGATCCGGTGCTACGCCGCCGGCTCGCCGAGCGCGGGCGGGCCTTCGCCGCCGCGTACTCCTGGCCGAGGGTGGCCGCCGCGCACCGTGACCTCTACGCGCGGACCCTGGGGCGCGTGGATGCCTGACCGGTACGCGGACATCCTGGTGGTCGACCTGCTCGGCGGGATCGGCGACCTGCTGATGCTGCTGCCGGCGGTGCACGGCCTGGCCCGCCGCAACCCCGGCGCGCGGCTGCGGGTGCTCACCCACGATCCCGGGGCGGACCTGGTGCGCGCCGACCCGGCGGTCGCGGAGGTGCGCACCCCCCGGCACGGCCGGCCGGGCGCCGAGCGGGAGGCGGTCGTCGAGGCGCTCGCCGCCTGCCGGCCGGACCTGGCGGTCGCCACCACCCGCTACGACGGCATCCCCGACCTGCTCGAGGCCGGCGCCGGGCGGGCCGTGACGAACCTGTGGCGCGATCCGCCGCCGGAGCAGCCGGTCGGCGACCGCTACCTGGAGATCCTCTGCGCCGAAGGGCTACTTGGCGCGACCGACCGGGCCGCCCGGCCCCGGGTCCACCTGGGCGACGAGGCCCGGCGCGCGGGGGAGCGGGCGGTGGCCCGGCTGGTGGGGGAGCCCCTCGCGCCGCCGGTGGTGCTCGTCACCGACGCCGGGATGGCGGTCAAGCGCTGGCCGGAGAGGCGCTGGCGGGGACTGGCCCGTGCCCTGACCCGGCGCGGACACCCGGTGCTGACCGTCGGCCCGGTCGACCCCGCCGCGCCGGTCGGGGTGCCGCTGCCCCGAGCCGACCTGCCCACCCTCGCCGGCCAGCTCGCGGCCGTGGGCCGGCGCGGCGGGGTGGTGGTCGGGCCGGACACCGGGCCGGTGCGTCTCGCCGCCGCGACGGGCGCCGCGTCGGTGGCGCTGTTCGGCCCCACCGACGCCCGGCGGTACGGGATGGGCGGCACCGACCTGCAGGGCCTGCCCGGCTGCGGGCACCGGCGGCCCACCGCCATCACCGAACAGCCCTGCTGGTGGGAGTCGCGCTGCCCGCTCGACGCGGCCGGCCCGGCGTGCATGGCCGACCTCGACGTGGCGGCCGTGCTCGCCGCCGTCACCGCCCGCTGAGCTGGGACGAAAGCCCCTCGACGCCCCAGATCACGCCTTGCGCGCGTGATCTGGCGTGCCCCGTTTGCCGAGCCCACGGGCCTGCCCTAACCTTGTCGCGACGAGGGGAGTACTTCCCACGAGCCATCCCGGTCAGTACGGCGTGCCCGGAGCACGCCTCGGGTGGCTGCCCACGAAAAGTGGGTGAAGGAGACCTCGAACATGACAGGGTGTTCGAGGAGGCTCCATGTCCGATTTGCCATATCTTGCTGCCACCGGTCTCCAGTCGGTGGGCACGCCCACGCTGTGGGGCGTCACCATCGCCGCCGTGATCGCCCTGCTGGTGCTGGACTTCCTGGTCACCCGGAAGCCGCACGAGGTGTCGATGCGGGAGGCGCTGGGCTGGTCCGCCTTCTACATCGCCCTGCCGCTGGCCTTCGGCGCCTGGATCTGGGCCCGCTTCGGCTCCAACCAGGGCGTGGAGTACCTCACCGGTTACCTGGTGGAAAAGTCCCTCTCGGTCGACAACCTGTTCGTCTTCATGCTGCTGCTGGCCGCGTTCGCGGTGCCGGCCGAGCTGGCCCAGCGGGCCCTGCTCTACGGCATCACCGGCGCGCTCCTGCTGCGCGCGGTGTTCATCGCCATCGGCGCGGCGGCCCTGCAGACCCTGGACTTCGCGTTCCTGCTCTTCGCGATCATCCTGCTGCTCACGGCGGCGAAGCTGCTGCGTGACGCCGTCACCGGGCACGAGCAGGAAGTCGACATCAGCAAGATGCGTTCGGTGCGGCTGCTGCGCAAGTTCATGCCGGTCACCGAGGAATACCACGGCCCGAAGATGGTCGTGCGCCTCTCCGGCCGGCGTACGCTCACCCCGTTCGCCCTCGTGGTGACGGCGCTGCTCGCCACGGACATCGTCTTCGCCGTCGACTCGGTGCCCGCCGTCTACGGCATCACCGAGGACCCGTACCTGGTCTTCGCCACCAACGCGTTCGCCCTGCTGGGGCTGCGGGCGCTCTACTTCGTGCTGCACGCCGCGCTCAGCCGGCTGGTGCACCTCAGCTACGGCCTGGCGATCATCCTGGCGTTCATCGGCGTCAAGCTCGGCCTGCACTGGGCGCACGGCATCTGGCCGGGCGTGCCGGAGATCCCGACCCTCGCCTCCCTGGGCGTCATCATCGGCGTCCTGGTGATCGTCACCCTCACCAGCCTGCGGGCCACCAGCAAGGCCGGCCGGGGCGAGAAGGAAGTCGTGGTCGAGCGGAACTGAGGCGTCACCCGTCGCGGTGCGGATCCGCCGACCGCGCCTCGCCACCCGCCCCGGGTGGTACGACTGACGGGTGGGAATCGTGTCACCGGGCTTCCAGGGCCGGCCCCGCTCCGCGGAGCCGGCCCTGCCGCCGGGGCAGTACCTGACGCAGGACTTTCCGGTGCTCTCCGCCGGCCCGACGCCGAGGGTGCCGCTGGAGACCTGGGAGTTCGTCATCTCCACCGAGTCCGGCGCCGAGTTCCGCTGGAGCTGGGACGAGCTGATGGCGCTGCCGCAGGAGACCTCGGCGGTGGACATCCACTGCGTCACCCGCTGGTCGAAGCGGGACACCGACTGGCAGGGGGTCTCCCTGGACACCCTGCTGGAGGGCGTCGACACCGACGCCCGCTACGCGCAGGCCCACTCGTACGGCGGCTACACCACGAACCTGCCGCTGGCCGACCTGCGCGGCGGGCGGGCCTGGATCGCGCACCGCTACGACGGCGGCCCGCTGCCGGCCGAACACGGCGGCCCGGCCCGGCTGCTCGTGCCGCACCTGTACTTCTGGAAGTCCGCCAAGTGGGTGCGCGGCATCCGGCTCACCACGGAGGACCAGCCCGGATTCTGGGAGACCGCCGGCTACCACGACTACGGGGACCCGTGGCGTGAGCAGCGGTACCAGGGCGATTGACCGCCCCGCTGCGCTGGCGGGTGGCCCGGCTGTGCGAGCGCCGGGTGGAGACGCCCACCGCGCACACGCTGGTGCTGGAGGCGCCCGGCTGGCCGGGGCACCTGCCCGGGCAGCACGTCGACGTGCGGCTGACCGCCCCCGACGGCTACCAGGCGGCGCGGTCGTACTCGCTGGCCGGCCCGGCCGAGGGCGACCGGATCACGCTGACCGTGCAGCGGGTGCCCGACGGCGAGGTGTCGCCGTACCTGATCGACGTCTACGCCGAGGGCGACCCGGTGGAGGTGCGCGGCCCGGTCGGCGGCTGGTTCGTCTGGCGGCCGGAGGAGACCGCCCCGGTGCTGCTGGTGGCCGGCGGGTCGGGCGTCGTGCCGCTGATGGCGATGGTGCGCGCCCGCCGCGCCGCCGGCAGCCGGGTGCCGTTCCGGCTGCTCTACTCGGTGCGCACCCCGGCCGACGTGTTCTACGCCGACGAGCTGCGCCGCCGGGTCCGCGACGACCTGGGCCTGGACGTCGCGTACGTGTACACCCGCGAGGCGCCGCAGGACTGGCGGGGCGAGCCGCACCGGATCGGGCTGGCCGACGTGAACAGCTGCGGCTGGCCGCCCGAGCTGGAGCCGCTCTGCTACGTCTGCGGGCCGACCGGCTTCGTGGAGACGGTGGCGGACCTGCTCGTCGGGCTCGGCCACCAGAGCCGGCGGGTGAAGACCGAACGGTTCGGCCCGACCGGCTGAGCGTCGAGGAGGAGCGCCCGATGACCGACACGTCGTACCTGGACGGCAACATGCTCGACGGCCCGCTGCGGGAGTTGTTCGCCGTCGACCTGAGCACCGCCGCCGGGCGGTGCGAGCACTGCCGCACGCAGGGCCCGCTGGCCGGCCTGCGGGTCTACCCGCACGCCCCCGGCCTCGTCGGCCGCTGCCCGAACTGCGCCGAGGTGATGCTGCGGCTGGTCCGCTCGCCCGGGCACGCCTGGCTGGACCTGCGCGGGGCCACCTTCCTGCGGGTGCCGATGCCGCCGGAGCAGCCGTACCCGGGTCCGCTGTGACGGCGGGGGAGGGCGACGCGGCAGCGGCGGCCGGGTCGGACAAGGGTCCGGCGGTGCGCGAGGACCTGCGGGCGCGGTCGGCGTCGGAGGTGTTCGACGACCACCTGCGGCTGGCCGCCGAGCACCGGTTCGCCGAGGACCTGGCGCGCAACGTGTCGCCGTCGTGCGTAGTCCTGGAACGGCGCGGCGTGTTCCGCGGGCACGCGGGCGTCGGGGAGCTGGCGCGCCTGCTGGAGGAGGAGTTGCCCGGCGCCCGCTACGTGTACACGAACCGGATGGTCGAGGGCCGGGTGGCGTTCCTGGAGTGGACGGCGCGGATCGAGGGCGTACGGGTCTGCGACGGGGCGGACTCGTTCCTCATCGAAGAGGGCTGGATCGTCGCCCAGACCATCCACTACACGCTGGAGCGGGTCGACGACGGGGCGGACCGGCCGGCCGGTCCGTGAGGGCCGCGCCCACCGGCGAACAGGCCGGTGGCGGCACGTCACGACCGCTACCGGCCGCCGGGTCAGCGCCCGGGCCGGCGTGCCTCGGGCCGCTGGCCGTCGAGGCGTACGAACCGCCCCTGCTTGTGCTCGACGCGCCGGCGCTGCCGGGCCGTGAGCTGCGGGCGACCGCTCTGTCGCAGGTAGATCGGCTGCCGCCGGTCGTTCGACATCGGTGTGCTCATGGCGCTGCCTCCCGTCGCTCGGTGGCGGTGGAGCACCACCGTGCCGCCGGGGCGGGTGAGGTGAACCCACCCGCCCCGGGTGATCCGGCGCGGCCCATTCGGCCACGGTCGCGTCGACGCGAAAGATCGCTGTGGTCGCGTCAGACGGCGGGCGGCGGTCGTGTCGCGTCAGACGCGGGAGGTTAAGGTCGCCAGGAACCGGTGCGGGGTGACCACCCCGGCGTTGTCGAAGCAGATCACGTCCACCTCGACGTCGAGCGCGGTCGACCAGGGCTGGGTCAGGTGGCAGTAGTTCGACCCGACGCCCTGCGCCACCACCTGGGCGTGCGTCTGGCTGACTCCGAGCTGCGGGAACTTCGCCAGGTAGCGGCCGGCCGGGGCGATCGCCGCGACGGTGTTGGCGCCGACGCCGAGCACCGAGTTGTCGTTGGTCGGCCCGCCGACCGCGGTGCCCAGGTAGCCGAAGCGCGAGGGCGGGGCGAGCGAGCCGATCACCGGCCGCCGACGGTGGTAGGACAGGGCGAAGTCGGTGGCCGCCGGCGCGCCCGCCTGGTCGAAGCAGGACACGTTCGCGGCCACGTCGACGCCGGAGAAGGACCAGCTGTCGATCTTGCAGCGGCGCGGTGCCGCGTTCGGCTGGACCGCGGTGACCTGCACGTCACCGGCCAGCGCGCCGGCGAGCCCGACGCCCGGCAGCTTCACCGCCCACTGGCCGACCCCCAGCGGGCCGAGGCCGTTCGCCGCCCCCGTCGAGTTGTACGACTGGACCAGCGCCCCGCCGGCCTGCTGGACGTACGCGTGGGCGGTGCCCGCCGGCAGCACGCCGCTGCTGGTGGTCCACAGGACGGTGAACGGGGTGTCGTCGCGGTCCCCGCCCGGCTTGTGGCACTGCACGTCGACGATCTGGTCGGCGCCGGAGGAGTACCAGCGGACGACCTCGCAGTAGTGGCCGGTCCGGTTGACCGGGGTCACGTGCGGCACGCCCCGGGCGCCGGAGGCGACCTGCGGGAAGCGCACCAGGAACCGGCCGGGCGCGACCTTCGCGCCCTGCGCCCAGGCGGCGGGGAAGGCGGTCTTCCAACTGCCCCACTGCCGGGTGGTGTCGAGCACCGTCCAGGCCGGCACGGTCGGGTCCTTGACGTAGGCGAAGCCCCATCGGTCGGCGGTGGCCGCCACGGCCGGGCCGGCCGGCGCGAGCGCGCCGGCGGCCAGCACGGCGGTCAGCGCGGCGGCGGCGAGCGAACGGAGTCGCATCTTTCCTCCTGATGACGACGGTCGGGTCGGCAAGCAGCGTGCGCCGCCATCGGGGCCGTCACTGTCGGCAACCGCACAGTCGCGTGTCGCAAGTCCGCCGCTGTCGGCACCCGGCCTCGGGCCCGTCGGCCGTGGTTCCACGCCGCGTCCCCCGCGAACGGTCCGCGCCGCTTCACCCGGAGCGGGTGATGACGGACAGCGACGGTCTTCCTACGGTGGAGGCATGGCTGTCGTCCGTCCGACCCCCGCCGACCCCACACCCGGCCTGCGGGCCGCCGCCGGGCAGAGCGGCGACCAGCGGGCCATGCCGCCCGAGCTGGGCCCGGACTCCATCGCCGTGCTCAGCGGCCCGACCTTCATGTACTCCGACCCGTGCGGGGACGTGCCGCCGGGCAGCATCGGCGGGCTGGTGCACCTGGACACCCGGCTGCTCAGCGGCTGGGTGCTCACCGTCAACGGCGAGCAGCTGCTGGTGCTGCGCGCCGAGACCATCGACCACTACTCGGCCCAGTACGTGCTGACCAACCCGGCCCAGTCCGGCCTGCCGCCGGACAGCCTGGGCATGCGGCGGCTGCGGTACGTCGGCGACGGCTTCCACGAGCGGGTGGAGATGGTGTCCTTCCGGCCGGAGCCGGTCCGGTTGGAGCTGCGGCTGGCCGTGGGCACCGACTTCGCCGACCTGTTCGAGGTCAAGTCGGGGGTTCGGGACCGCTCCGCCGAGATCACCCGCAGCCACGCGCAGGACGGCTCGGAACTGTGCTTCACGTACGCCCGGGGCGACTTCGCCGCCGAGACCCGGGTCTGCTGCTCCCGGCCGGCGGACCGGGTCGAGGGCGACGACCTCGTCTGGGACATCACCCTGCACAGACGCGAGGAGTGGTACGTCGACCTGCACGTGCCACTGCCACCGGGGATGGGGGTGGTGGAGCCGGTCCGGGGCGACATCGCCGACGTGTTCCACCGCCGCGCCGACGACCCGGTGCGCCGCTGGGCCCTCGGGCGGGCGGTGCTGCGCAGCGACAACCAGGCGCTGGCGCGGACGCTTGCGCAGACCCGCGACGACCTGGCGGCGCTGCGCCTCGACCTGGAGGTCAAGGGGCAGCGCATCATGCTCCCCGGCGCCGGCCTGCCCTGGTTCCTCTCCGTCTTCGGCCGCGACACCCTCATCACCGCGTACCAGACGCTGGTCGCGGGCCCGGCCCTGGCCAAGGGCGCGCTGCTCGCGTTGGCCCGGTTGCAGGGCGAGACGTGCGACGACTTCACCGACGAGGAGCCCGGCAAGATCCTGCACGAGGTGCGCAGCGGCGAGTTGACCCGGACAGGAGTGAAGCCGTACGGGCCGTACTACGGCTCTGCCGACGCCACCCAGCTCTGGCTGGTCCTGCTGTCGGAGTACTGGCGGTGGACCGGCGACGACGAGACCGTGCGCTTCCTGCGCGACAACGCGCTCGCCGCGCTGCACTGGATCGACCGGTACGGCGACCGCGACGACGACGGCTACGTCGAGTACGCGACGCGCTCCCCGGAAGGGCTGGGCAACCAGTGCTGGCGCGACTCCCCGGACGGCGTCTGCTTCGCCGACGGGCGTATCCCCGTGCTGCCGATCGCCACCAGCGACCTGCAGGGCTACACCTACGACGCGAAGCTGCGCCTGGCCGAGCTGGCCGACGGGCCGCTCGCCGACCCCGACCTGGCCCGCCGGCTGCGCGCCGAGGCCGAGGCGCTGTACGAGCGCTTCAACCGCGACTTCTGGATCGACGCCCGGGGCGGCTTCTACGCGGTCGGGTTGGACGGCGACAAGAACCCGATCGACTCGAAGACCTCCAACATGGGGCACCTGCTGTGGAGCGGGATCGTGCCGCCGGAGCGGGCCGGCACGGTGGTGCGGCAGCTGATGGGCGAGGACATGTTCTCCGGTTGGGGGATCCGCACGCTCTCCTGGGACGATCGGCTCTACAACGCCCTCGGCTACCACCTGGGCACCGTCTGGCCGCACGACAACTCGCTGGCGGCGCTCGGCATGGCCCGCTACGGCTACCGGGCGGAGGCGAACCGGGTCAGCCTTGCCCTGCTCGAGGCGGCCGAGCAGTTCGGTCACCGGCTGCCGGAGGCGATGAGCGGGTTCCCCCGGGAGCGGCTGCTCTTCGCGATCCCGTACCCGACCGCGTGCAGCCCGCAGGCGTGGGCGGCCGGCGCACCGCTGGCCTTCGTCCGGGCGATGCTCAACCTGAACCCGGTGGACGGCCGGCTGGTCCTCGACCCCGACATCCCGCACGAGATCGGGCGGATCGCCGCCGAGCGGGTGCGGGCGTTCGGGCGCTGCTGGGAGGTGGAGGCGGTCGGGCAGACCGGGCACGTCCGGCTGGCCGAGTGCTGAATCGTCCGACCCGCCACGTTTGCCCCGCTCCGGGGTGGGAACGGGGCGGCAATGACGAAACCTCGTGTGGTGATCGTGGGGGCCGGGTTCGCCGGTTACCACGCGGCGAAGACGTTGAGCCGGCTGGCCCGGGGCCGGGCCGAGATCGTGGTGCTGAACTCCACCGACTACTTCCTCTACCTGCCGCTGCTGCCCGAGGTGGCCGCCGGCGTGGTCGAGCCCCGACGGATCTCCGTGCCGCTGACCGGGACGCTCGACGGGGTGCGGGTGCTCATCGGTGAGGCCGACCACGTGGACCTGCAGAACCGCTGGGTCGGCTTCACCCAGCCGGAGGGGGACCGCAACCGGATCGCGTACGACCGGCTGGTGCTGGCCGTCGGCAGCGTCAACAAGCTGCTGCCGATCCCCGGTGTGACCGAGTACGCCCACGGCTTCCGTGGCCTGCCCGAGGCCCTCTACCTGCACGACCACGTGATCCGGCAGATCGAGCTGGCCGAGCAGACCGACGACCCGGCCGAGCAGCAGGCGCGCGCCACCTTCGTGGTCGTCGGCGCCGGCTACACCGGGACGGAGGTGGCCGCGCACGGCCAGCTCTTCACCGACGAGCTGGTCTCCCAGCGCCCCCGACTCAAGATCCGCCCGAAGTGGATGCTGCTCGACGTCGCGCCCCGGGTGCTGCCGGAGCTGGACCAGCGGATGTCGGAGACCGCCGACCGCGTGCTGCGCCGCCGGGGCGTGGACGTGCGGATGGGCACCTCGGTGGCCGTGGCGACCGCCGACGGGGTGACGCTCACCGACGGCGACTACGTGCCCACCTGCACCCTGGTCTGGTGCGTCGGCGTGCGTCCCGACCCGTTCGTCGCCGAGCTGGGACTGCGCACCGAGCGGGGCCGCCTGGTCGTCGACGAGTACCTCAGTGTCCCCGGCTTCCCCGAGGTGTACGCCTGCGGCGACGCGGCCGCCGTGCCGGACCTGGCCCGCCCGGGGCAGATCTGCACCATGACGGCGCAGCACGCCCAGCGGCAGGGCAAGCTGGCCGCGCACAACATCGCCGCCTCCTACGGGCAGGGGCGACGCAGGCCGTACAAGCACCACGACCTGGGCTGGGTGGTCGACCTGGGCGGCAAGGACGCGGCGGCGAACCCGTTGAAGGTGTCGCTGTCCGGGCTGCCCGCCAAGGCGGTCACCCGCGGCTACCACCTGCTGGCGATGCCGGGCAACCGGATCCGGGTGGGCGCCGACTGGATGCTCGACGCCGCGCTGCCGCGCCCGGCCGTGCAACTCGGCCTGGTCCCGGCCAACGCCGTGCCGCTGGAGAGCTCCTCGCCGGAGGTGGCCGTCCGGGCCCGCTGACCGCCCGCTCGGTGCGCTCGCGGCGATCGCCGACACGTTCCGCCCGCAGGGGCGGGTCGCCTCAGCGCGGGGCGAGGGCGGCGTCCGTGGCGGGACGGGCGCCGGCGACGAACGCGTCCAGGGCCGGCCCGTGCAGCACCCCGCCGGGCACCGGATCCCGTGCGGCCCGGGCGGACAACCGGGCCACCGGCAGCCGCCCGGGGCGCAGCGCGGCGGCGAACACCACGTTGCCGTACCGCCGCCCGCGCAGCATCCGGCGGTCGGCGACCAGGCAGACGTCGGCGAAGACCACCCGCAGGGTGGCCGCCTGGACCCGGGCGAAGACCAGCGGCGGTAGGTCGGTCACGTTGACCAGGTAGATGCCGTCGGGGCGCAGCGTCCGGGCCACCTCGGCGACGAACTCGACGCTGCGCACGTGCGCCGGCATCCGCGCCGCCCGGTAGATGTCGGCGAGCACCAGGTCGTAGCCGGCCGGCGGCGCGTCGACCAACGCCTCCCGGGCGTCCGCCACCCGCACCTCGACCTCGGCGGGCAGCGCCGGTAGCTCCCGCGCCACGAGGTCGACCACCGCCGGGTCGCGTTCCACGACCAGTTGCGCCGACCCGGGCCGGGTCGCGGCCAGGTAGCGCGGCAGGGTCTGCGCGCCGCCGCCGAGGTGCAACACGTCCAGCGGCCGGCCGGGTGGCGCCACCAGGTCGGCCACGACGGCCATCCGCCGCACGTACTCGAAGTGCAGGTGCCGGGGGTCGGCCACGTCCACGTAGGACTGCTCCACGCCGGCGGCGAGGAGCGTACGCCCGGTGGGGCGGGCCGGGTCGACGACCAGTTCCAGCCGGGGCGCGTCGGAGGGGTCCACCCCGGCAGGCTAGCCGAGCCGGGGCGGGCCGGCGGGTGGACGTCCGCCGGCCCGTACGCCGGTTCAGCCGGTCGCCATCCCGGCGCCCGCCTCGTCGATCGCGTCGTCGACGGCGTGCGCGAGATCCACGTCCATCGCGGTCACCGCGCCGGCCTGCCGGGACCGAACGGTCAGCACGGCGGTGCCCGGGTCGGGACGGCCGATGCGCGGGCCGCGACCGGTCTCCTGGCGCAGCCGGTCGATCCGGTCCAGCACCCGGTCCAGGTTGTCCGCCGGCAGTTCCAGCGTGCGGGACAACGCCTCGCCGTCGCCGGACCAGTAGGGCAGCGCGCTGAGCGCCTCCCGCAGGTCGGTGTCGCTCAGCGGGGGCGTCGCGCTGGCCGCGCCGACCACCCCGCCGCCGACGGACGGCGGCTCCAGCAGGTCACGCAGGCCGTCCGGCACGTGCAGCGACTCGATCAGGTCGCCGTCGTGGTCGGCCAGCGCCGCCACGGTCGCCTCCGCCTGGTAGCGGGCCTGCTCCGGGGTACGGCCGCTGATCCGGCCCACCTCGGCCAGGAAGCCGGGCAGGTCCGGGCTTCGCCTGATGCCGTCCACGGGGAGGACGTCGTGCAGCTTCGTCGGCACCGCCGCCAGCAGCCGCCGGCGTTCCGCCTCGCCGAGGGCGAAGGCCAGGACCAGCACGGTCGACTCGACGCCCACCTTGGCGGTCCGGAAGTCGGCGCCGGTACGGCGGACGACGTCGTCGACAAGCGCGTGGTAGCCCAGCGGGGTCCCCTCCGGCGCACCCGAGCCGCGGTCGGGCAGGGGGCGGGGGGACTCCGGGACGCCCGCCGGTGGCGGCGCGGGCCCACCCCGCGTGCTGTCCGGCTTGTGGCGGCTGCCGGCCGGCGGCGGACCGGCGCGCTTGCCCTGCTCCAGGTGGGTGAGCTGCTTGGAGGCGCTCAGGCTGGCCCCCGTCTCGCTGGCCTGCATGCCACGCTCGCGGGCCTGGCGGGCCAGCGCGCGGCGACGTTGGTTGTCGCCTTCCATCTGCTTGCGCATGGTGACACCTCGCTTCCGCTGGTGTTCCCTCGCTTCCGCCGGTCGCCTTCCCGTCGGCGCCGGCACCGAAACGGACGCCGACGGCCGAGCCGGTGACGCCCGGATGGGCGGCGGGACAGCTTCATCCGGCGGGGGTGAGGGGCGGTCACCCGGCGGGAGCCGACGATCGCAGCGGACCGGAGAACTTCCGAGCACGCGGAAGGACAGGTCGTGATGAAGCGGATCGTCGAGATCGTTCCCGCCCGACCCGGCTGGTACGCCCGCTGGCGCCTCTCGCCCGAGGACACCCGCTGCTACCCGGTGAGCCTGTGGGCGCTGCTGGAAGAGGGCGACGGCTCGGGTCGTGAGGTGGTCGGGGTCGACTGCATCGGGCAGTGGCCCGGGGCGGACGACAACGAGGCGGGTGGGGTGTTCGTCCGCTATCTCTTCCAGACTCCCGATTCCGGGCCGCCGGAGGACGCCGAGCCGCCGACGACGGGGCAGCGGCAGACCACCGGGCCCCGGCTGCAACCGCTCACCGCGCCCTGATCCTCACTCCGGCCCCCGGCCCCTGGTCCCAGGGTCGGGGGCCACCCCTCGCCCGCGCGGAGCCCGGCCGGCCTCAGCCCGCCCGGCGGGCGGCGCCGTCGCTGCCGCGTTCCACCGCGAGCAGCTCGGTCAGGCCGGTGCGGTCGAGCAACTGCTGGAGCTGGGGGCCGACTCCGGTGAGTCGGACCGCGCCCGTGCCGTCGTGATGGGCGGTCAGGAACGCGCTGAGCCCGGACGAGTCGCACAGGCTGACCCCGCTCAGGTCGAACAGGAGCTCCTGGTAGCCGTCCCGGCGCAGCTCGGCGGCGGCGGCGACGAGCTCCGGGGCGGTGTCGAAGTCCAGCTCACCGGCCAGCCGGAGCCGGGCGCGCCCGGCGTCGAGCCGGGTCACCTCGATGGTCAACAGCTGAGCGGCCATGCGCCCATGTTCCCAGCCGCGGGCCCGGGTGCAAAGCCGGGGGGCCGGGCGGAGCGCGTCAGGCCGTGCCGGCGGTGCCCTCCGACGCCACCAGGCCCTCGCCGAGCGGCCGGGCGAGCAGGCCCGTGACGCCGGTCATGTCGAGGATCGTCGCCAGGAACCGGGGCACGGCGCACAGCCGGAGGGCGGTGCCGCACTGCTGCCCCTCGCGCCACGCGTGCACGATCACTCCCAGGCCGGTGCTGTCGATGAAGAGCAGGCCGGTGAAGTCGAGGACGAGGGCCGGCGGGGCGTCGGCGAGGATCCGGTCGACCTCGGCGCGTAGCGGCCCGGCGGTGGTGTAGGCGAGGTCGCCCCCGACCCGGATGAGCGGTGCGGCGGGATCCGACCGGTCGATGGTCATGCTCAACGGAGTCGCCTCGGGTTGGCTCCCACGGGACAGCACGATCACGCCCTTTCGCAGGCCGCCGACGGGCGGGGATGCAGGGATCGTAACAACGCGCCGCAGGTCCCGCCGGGCACCGAGCGCCGACCGCACGACGGGCGTCGGGTGGCGTTCGCGGCACACGGGCGTAGGGTGGGTGCGAGAGATCCGACCACCTGTGCTGCCTCCCGGTGGTACGGGTTTCGACAAGGAGTGGGGCTCAGCCGGTGACTGCTGCGGACGTCCGGGACTCAGATCCCGGCGACGGGCGGGTCTCCACCCCGAGTGCCGCACGGGCCACGGCGTGGTCCGCCGGCGCCCCGGCACGCCCGGCCTCCGCGCTCCCCGCACTGGCGGCCGACCGGGAGCACGCGGCGCCCGACTGGTCCGAGGTCGTCGAGCACTTCCGCGAGGGTCTCGTCGTCTGCGACGCGCAAGGCGTCGTCCGGCACGTCAGCCCGGTGGCCGAGCGGCTGCTGCCCGAGGTCACCCCGGGCGAGCTGCTCGTGGCGGCCAACCTTGCCGGGCTGACCGCCGACGGCGAGTTCACCCACCGCGACCGCCGGCTGCGCGTGCGCCGGGTGCCGCTGTCGGCCGCCCGCTGCTGCTGGTATGTCGAGGACGTCACCGAGAGCGTCACCCGCGCCGACGCCCTGCTGGCCGAGCGGGCCCGCTCGGCGTTCCTGGCGGTCGTCGGCGAGAAGCTCGGCAATCCCCTGCACCCGGACCGGGCCGCCGCGGCGGTGGTCCGCCTCGCCGTGCCGACGCTGGCCGAGGTGGCGGTGCTGGTGCTGGCACCCCGTTCCGGTCGGGCGCGCTGGTGGCGGGCCGCCCGCAGCGACGACGACGCCCCGGTGGTGGACAGCGGCATCCTGCCCGCCGTCGACCTGCCCGCGGCGATCACCGAGGGGCTGGACGGCGGGGAACCGCACACCCTCGACTGGCTGGCGGAGCAGGCAGCGGAGGCCGGCTGGCTGCCCGGGCTGACCGCGGCGGAGGCCTGCGTACGGGTGGTGCCGCTGCCCGGTCGCGACGCCCCGGCCGGCGTGCTGCTGGTCGCGCGGCGCGTCGAGCGCTGGTACGACGAGGCCGACGTGGACCTGGCCCGTGCCTTCGCGGCCCGGGCGGGGGCGGCGCTGACCACGGCGCTGCTCTACCGCGACCAGGCCGAGGTCGCCGACACGCTCCAGGCGAGCCTGGTGCCGGTGGAGCCGGCCGAGGCGACCGGGGTGCAGTGGGGCACCGCCTACCGGCCGGCCCAGGCCGGGTTGCGCATCGGCGGCGACTTCTACGGCTCGCACCGGCTGGCCGACGGCGGCTCCGTGTTCTTCCTGGGCGACGTCTCCGGCAAGGGCGTCGAGGCGGCGGTCTTCACCGGCCAGCTGCGTCAGTGCCTCCAGGCGCTGCACCGGGTCGAGTCGCAGCCGGGGCGCCTGCTGAAGCTGCTCAACGACGCGCTGCTGGAGACCAGCCAGGCGCAGGGGCAGGGGCGTTTCGCGACAATGGTGCTGGGAGTGGTCCGCGCGCACCGCGAGGGCGGCCTGACCCTGACCCTGGCCGGCGGCGGGCATCTGCCGCCGCTGGTGCTGCGCGGCTCCGGCGAGGTCGAGCCGGTCCCGCTGTCGGGCATGCTGGTCGGCGTGGTGCCTGATCCCCGGATCGGGGAGGTGACCGTCCGGCTGGAGCCGGGGGAGACCTGCCTGCTCTACAGCGACGGGGTGACCGAGGCGCGCGGCGGTCGCCGCGGCAACGAGCAGTTCGGCACGGAGCGGCTGGTGCACGCGGTCACCGGCTGCCAGCGGATGCCCGCGCCCGCCCTGGCCGAGCGCGTCGAGCAGGTGACCTGCGACTGGCTGGCCCACGGCGACCACGACGACATCGCCGTGCTCGCGCTGCGCGCGACCGGTCCGGGCGGGCGTACGGCCAGGCACCTGCACGCGGTGCCCGACGCGAGCGGCGCCGCCGAGGCGAGGGAGACCCGGCCGTGACCGCCGCCCCGACCGCCGACGCCACCCCGGCAGGCGCCTGGCCCGGATACCTGGACTCCCTCCAGGAGGCGGACGAGTACGCCGCCATCGAGGTGGCCACCGGCCTGCTCGAGGCCGGCGTGCCCGCCGAGCGCGTCCTGCTCGACCTGGTCGCCCCGGCGCAGGCCGAGGTGGGGGAGCGGTGGGCACGCAACGAGTGGAGCGTCGCCCAGGAGCACGCCGCGACGCACATCAGCGAGCGGGTGGTGGCGGCGGTGGCCGCGTACGCGAATCCGCGCCCGACGCGGGGCAGGGTGGTGGTGGCCTGCATGGACGGCGAGTGGCACGCCCTGCCGCCCCGGCTGGTCGCCGAGGTGCTGCGGCTGCGGGGCTGGCAGGTCACCTTCCTCGGCGCGAGCGTCCCCGCCCCGCACCTGGTGTCGTACCTGCACCGGCACGACGCCCACGCGGTCGCGCTCGCCTGTGCGCTGCCGATGCGCCTGCCGCACGCGCACCGCATGATCGAGGCGTGCCGGCGCGTGGACGTCCCCGTGGTGGTGGGGGGCCGGGGGTTCGGCGCGGACGGCCGCTGGGCCCGGCGGCTCGGTGTGGCCTGGGCGCCCGACGCCCCGACCGCCGCGAACCTGATCGGCGACGAGCGCGCGCTGCGCCGCGTCCCCCCGGCGGAGTTGAGCCACCTGGCCGACGACGAGTACACCAGCCTGCTCAAGCGGCGCGGTGAGCTGATCGACGGCGCGCTGGCGGACCTGCGGGAACACGACCCGGGGACGCGTGACTACACGCCCAGTCAGCTGGACTCCACCGTCAGCGACCTGGGCTACATCGTGGACTTCCTGGCCGCCGCGCTCTATGTCGACGACGGCTCGCTGTTCACCGAGTTCGTCGACTGGCTGGTCGAGATCCTCACCAGTCGGGGTGTGCCGGCCCCCGCCCTGGGGTCGACTCTGGAACACTACGGGCGGGTCCTGCGCGACTTTCCGCGGGCCGCGCGGTTCCTCGGGGCGGCGCGGTCGTCCCTGGTCAGGGCGGGCGACTCCGGGGCGCGATGAGCGCCGGTGCGGCCGTGTCGGGTGCCCCTGCTTATACTTGCCACACTGCAAGCATCCGCCTGCGGTGAAGCGAGGGGGTCCAGGGGTGACGTTCACGGTCACGTACGCCGACCGCGACGGCGGGGCGACGCGCCTGCGGCTGGCCGGCGAACTCGACCTGAGCACCGCGCCCGAGCTCAACGCCGCCATCGACCGGCTTGTCGACGCCGGCGAGCGCCGCCTGCTGGTGGACCTGACGGAGCTCACCTTCTGCGACTCCACCGGGATCGCCGCCTTCGTCCGGGGCGACAACCGGGTCGCCGTTGACGGCGGGTGGCTGCGGGTCACCGGCGCTACCGGCCGGGTCGACCGCGTGCTCCAGGTGACAGGGCTGGCCGAGGTGCTGAGACACGAGTCCGGCAGGGCCGACCCGACGGCGCGGTCCGCCAGTTGATGGGCTAGATTTCCCCGCCGGCACAGAGCGCCTCGCGATTCTCCGTTCCACCGACCCGAAGCAGGTAGTGATGGGTGCAGACACCCCGAGTCCGGTTCGCATCCTGGTGGTGGACGACGACCCGGGCGACGTGTTGATGATCGAGGAGGCCCTCGCGGACTCCGACGTCGAGAAGGTCATCGACGTCGTCAGCGACGGCCAGGAGGCGATGGAGTTCCTGCGCCGCGAGGGGCGGCACACCGACGCCCGGCGGCCGGACGTCATCCTGCTCGACCTGAACATGCCCCGGATGGACGGGCGTCAGGTGCTCGGCGAGGTCAAGGGCGACGAGGACCTGCGTACGATCCCGATCGTCGTGCTGACCACCTCCAACGCCGACACGGACATCGTGGGCAGCTACACGCTCCAGGCCAACGCCTACGTCACCAAGCCGATCGACCTGGACGACTTCAACGACGTGGTGCGCCGGATCGACGAGTTCTTCGGCCGGGTGGTCGTGCTCCCGAAGCGCTCCTGAGGCGCCCCCGGGCGGATCGGCCCCGTCGGGTCGCGGCGACGCGCCCGGCCTTGCGGGCGTCCGCATGGTGAACATTTTTCCCGAAGCCCCTCCGCTGCCGCCCCCAGCGCCGAGGATCCAGGGTGGGGAAGGAAACCACCGGCTGCCTGGGGGGCGACAGTATGAGGTTCTGCGTCGTGGAGACCGGCTACGACCAGCGGCAGGTCGATTCCTGCCTGGACGAGATCGGCGTCCGGCTGGCCCGGCTCGCCGCCCGGACGGAGGGCGCCGCGAGGGCCGGTCGCGAGTGGGACGAGATCCGTGACGAGGCGACGGCGCTGCGCGGCCTGCTCGAACGGCTGGACCTCGGCGACGCGGACCGGGCCCGGCGCGGCGCGCACGACGCCGATCGCGAGGCGGTCGACCTGCTGGCCCGGGCGCGGGTCGAGCTCGACGCGGCCCGGGAGGAGGCCCGGCAGGTGCGCGAGCGCGTCTACGCCGAGGCCGTGCAGGCCCGCCGGGACTTCGAGGAGGCGCTGTACGCCCGGCGCAGGCGCGAGGCCCGGGTGGACCGGATCCTCGACGGGCTGACCGTCGAACCGGTCCCGGCGGACACTCCGACCGCCGCGGCCGGCGTGCCCGGCAGCGGGGTGCCGGCGACCCGGATCGCCGCCCGGGGCGGCGCGGACGCGTCCAGCGAGCCGCCGGGCGGCCGCGCCGGCATCCGCTGACCCTCGCCCGCCGGGGACCGGCGCGGTCAGCCGGCCGCCGTCAGGTCAGCGCGGCGACGACCGTGGTGGCCAGGCCCTCGTGCTGGGCGTACGCGTCGGGGAAGGCCGAGACCTGCACGGCCTGGGCGGCGCCGGCCACGCTCATCTGCTGCCAGCCAGGGACGTCCCGCAGCGCCTCGTAGAAGGCCCGCGCGGCGTACGACGGGCGCATGAGCTCGCGTACGGTGCCCCAGCCGCTGCTCGGGCGCTGCTGGAACAGGCCCACGGAGTCGTGGTCGGAGCCGCTGCCCTGGTGCGGGTACCGGCTGGACTCCGGAAGCACGTCGCTGGCGAGGTTGTAGAGCCGGCTCTCCTGCATCGCGGTCGCCACAGCCACCACCATGGCGCGGCGGGGCATCTTCAGTTCGGCGCCCACGTCGACGATGATCTTCGCGTTGTCCATCTGCGCCTGGGTGAGCCCGGCGACCGGTCGTGGGCGGGGTGGCGGGGCCGGCTTGCGCGGGGCCTTGCGGGTGGCCGAGGGGGTCGGCTTCGGCGTCGGGCTGGGGCTGAGCGTCGGCGAGGGCGAGACGGCCCGGTCCAGGGACCGCGAGGCGCGGTCGTCGTCGACGGCCCGCTCGGCCAGCGCCTCGGCCACGGGTTCCCGCGCGGCGTCGGCGTCATCGCGCGTGCCGGCGAACGCGGCCACGCCGAGGCAGCAGGTCACGCCGGTGGCGAGCGCGACCCGGACGGGGGTCGAGGAGAGCAGGGCCCGGCCGCCGCGACGCTGCCGTTCCGCAGCGCGATGACGGCCGGTCGTCCGTTCGGTCGAGGCGGGATCGTCCGGGCGGGTGGCCGGGCGATCCTGGGTCAGCTTCTGGTCGAGGGGATCGTCGGGGTGCACCCGCCGAGGCTAGAAAGGCGAGCGCGTCTTGCCATCGGCCTGGTTGGTGGCATGCGCCACAATTTGCGCCGATCTGCGGGCCGATTACCCCCGGCGGGTCATCAACGCCGCCAACCGCCCTTGTCGACTCTTTCGCATATATCCGATTAGGGATAGCTAAGCGGGCGGAGAGCCGATAGCGGGCTCGGGTGCCGGGCCGCCGCCGAGCCTCCACCGAACGGTGGAGGCCGCCGTGGGCCACCCGCCCGACCGCCCGTCGGCCCCCGAGGCGACGGCGCAGGCCGTCCCGGCGGCGGTGGTGCGGGTCGTCCCGGCGGTGGTGGTGCGGGTCGTACCGGCGGCGGTGGTGGAGCTGCCGCGCGTCGTAGGGACCTGGGACCGCCGGCAGGCCGGGTCAGTGCCGGCCGTTCTCCGCCGGGGTGACGGTGAGCCGGTGCCGGCTGCCGTCGCCGCTGGAGAAGGGCCACAACCGGTCCGCGTGCTCGACCAGCTCGGCCAGCTGTTGCCGGCTCAGCCCCGCCGACGAGATGGAGGCGTGCACGTCGGCCCGGTACCGGCCGTCGTCGTCGCGCCCGAGCTTCGCCTCCGCGCGTACCTGCACGGTGTGCGCCTCGTCCGTGATCTCGCCCGCCGCCTCCACCGCCGCGTGGTGCAGGCAGGACGCGAAGGCGGCGGCGAGCAGTTGCTCCGGGGTCAGCCCCGAGCAGTGCGGCGCCAGTGGGGACGCCAGGGCCGTGGACAGGCTCCCGTCGTCGGTGCGTACGTGGCCGCCCTCGGCGGTCGCGGTGGCCGTCTCGTTCAGCCAGGAGCTCGATTCCGGCATCGCGTTCCTCCCGTCGCTCACCCGCCCGGCTACCCGGCCCCCGGACGGTGAAACGCGGGCGACCGGTGGGCGGCCCGACGGACGCCGGACGGAAGCGGCCCCACGACGCCGGCCTGGCCGGACCGCGCAAGGAGGCTCAGCCGGCGCAGGAGGGGGCTCAGCCGGCCTGGGTGGACCAGTCGGGAACGGGGGCCGCCTCGGTCGCCTCGGTCGCCGCCCGCTCGGTCCACGGCGACATCGACCCGACGCGCTGTCGGGGCGCCATGGGCAGCCCCAGCGGCACGTACACGCGGGCGTCCACCGCCTCCGCCAGCAGCAGGGCCGCCATCAGGCTGGACGGCCGGTCGGCCGGGTCGTCGGCCAGGCAGCTCGCGCACAGGTCGGCCACCTCCGGCGGCAGCCCCTCGATCTCCGGCAGCGGCAGCGGCGGTTGCCGCAGGCGCGCGCCGAGCAGCTGGGTCGGGGTCGTGGTGCCCGCCTGGTACGGCAGCCGCCCGGTCAGGCAGTAGTAGAGCAGGACGCCGAGGGCGTACATGTCGGCGGCGGGTGTGACGGGCGCCCGTTCCAGCTGCTCCGGCGCGAGGTAGGCGGGCGTGCCGACCACCATCCCCTCCGGTGACCGGTCCGGGGTGCCGGACGGGGTGGCGATGCCGAAGTCGAGCACCTTCACGCCGGCCGGGGTCAGGATCACGTTCGCCGGCTTGACGTCGCGGTGCACGATGCCGTGCGCGTGCGCCGCGGCCAGCGCGGCGCTCACCTCGGCGCAGACCCGTACGGCGATGCGCCAGTCCAGCGGCCCGGCCCGCAGGTGCGCGGCCAGCGTCTCGCCCTCGGCGAGTTCCATGACGATGTAGGGCAGCTGGCCCTCGGGGCCCGGCCCGCAGGTGCCGAAGTCGTGCACGGAGGCCACGTTAGGGTGCACCAGCCGGGCGGCGGAGCGGGCCTCCGCGCGGATGCGCTCCACAGAGGTGTCCTGGCCCTCCTGCCCGGGGGACATCACCTTCACCGCGACCGGCCGGTCCAGCACCGCGTCGTGGGCCCGCCAGACCTCCGACATGCCGCCGATGCCGATGCGCTGTTCGAGCCGGTATCGCCCGTCCAGCGTTCTCATCGACCGCTCCCTGCTCTTCCTGGCCCGTCCCTCGACAGGTCCCCAGGGCAGCGGTACCCGACCTCCGATCAGGGCAAACCGCTGCCGGATCCGGGCGGGGCCGCCCACCGCTGCGGTAGCTTGCGAGCCAGGGCCGCTGCGGGGCGGCACTGCGGGAAGGCGGGCGCGCGGATGAGCGAGGTGACCGTACGCTTCGTCGGCGGCCCGGCCCACGACCTGGTCCGGGCGGTGCCCGCCGAGCCGGACGGCTCCCCGCCGGCGCACTGGATCCTGCGTCACCCCGACGGCGCCGGGCCGGCCACGGCCGGCGGACCGGACCACCTCTACCAGCGCGAGCAGCCCACCGGCGGCGGCACCTGGACGATGCGCTTCGTGCACACCTACCCGGTGGGCATGACCGAGTGAGCTCGCCCGTCGCCCGTCGGGTGGGGCGGCCAGCGGTCGTGGTCGGGCCACCACGGCGGCGACGACCACCGCCACGTACCGGGCGGCGGGTCGCCCGGCGCCGGACGGGGCGGCCGGCACACAGCGGGGGCACAGGTGGCGTACAAGCCGGACACAGCGGCCCGGCGCACGATGGGGGCCATGGTGACGGACGGGCAGGTCGGGGCGGGCCGGGTCGAGCTGCGCCGCCCCGACGGGGAGCCGGTGCGGGTGCTGGTGGTCGACGACGAGCCGACCCTGGCCGACCTGCTGTCGATGGCGTTGCGCTACGAGGGCTGGCAGGTGCGTACGGCGGGCGACGGCACGTCGGCGCTGAATGCGGCGCGGCAGTTCCGGCCGGACGCCGTGGTGCTCGACGTGATGCTGCCCGACCTGGACGGCTTCCAGGTGCTGCGCCGGCTGCGTGAGCAGGCCCCGACGGTGCCGGTGCTCTTCCTGACGGCGCGGGACGCGGTGGAGGAACGGATCGCCGGGCTGACCGTCGGCGGCGACGACTACGTCACCAAGCCGTTCAGCCTGGAGGAGGTGATCGCCCGGCTGCGGGCGCTGCTGCGCCGCTCGGGCTTCGCCGTCGCCGCCCACCCGGACGCGGTGCTGACCGTCGGCGACCTCAGCCTCGACGAGGACAGCCACGAGGTACGCCGCGGCGGCTGCCCCGTCACGCTGACCGCCACCGAGTTCGAGCTGCTGCGCTACCTCATGCGCAACCCGCGCCGGGTGCTCAGCAAGGCGCAGATCCTCGACCACGTCTGGAACTACGACTTCGGCGGCCAGGCCAACGTGGTGGAGCTGTACATCTCGTACCTGCGGAAGAAGATCGACGCGGGCCGGAAGCCGATGATCCACACGCTGCGTGGCGCGGGGTATGTCCTCCGGCCGGCGGAGTGAGCGGGCCGCCGGCCGGCTGCGCCACCGGCTGGCCGGGGTGTCGCTGCGGACCCGCCTGGTGGTCATCCTGGTAGCCCTGCTGGCCCTGGTCAGCGTGGCCATCGGCGGGATCACCACGGTCGCGCTGCGGCAGTTCCTGATCGACCGCGTCGACGACCAGTTGACGCCGATGCGGACCGGTCCCGGTCGGGGCGTGCCGTCGCCCTTCGAGGCGCCACCCTTCGGGCCGGACGCCCGGATTCCCCGGGGCCTACCGCCGGGGACCGTCGCCGCCGAGGTGGCCGACGGCCGGGTGGTCCGGGCCTGGACCCTCGCCGACCGGGAGGAACGCGCCGTCCCCGCCGGGGACCTGGCCGGCCTCGCGGACCTGCCCACGGACGGCCGGCCCCGCACCCGTGAGCTGGGCGAGCGCGGTGCCTACCGGGTGGTGGCGCGCCAGCTTCCGGGCGGGACCGTGCGGGTGCTCGGCCTGCCGCTGTCGGGCGTGTCGGAGACCGTCTGGTGGCTGGTCGCCGCGCAGGCCGGCGTGGCGACCGCGGGGCTGCTCGTCGCCGGCGGGGCCGGCGCCCTGATCGTGCGGGCGACCCTGCGCCCGCTGCGCCGGGTCGCCACCACCGCCGGCCGGGTCAGCGAGCTGCCCCTGGACCGCGGCGAGGTCGCGCTGTCGGTGCGGGTGCCGGCCGCCGACACCGACCCGCGCACCGAGGTGGGGCAGGTGGGCGCGGCGCTGAACCGGATGCTGGGGCACGTCGGCGCCGCGCTCGCCGCCCGCCAGGCCAGCGAGACCCGGGTACGCCAGTTCGTCGCCGACGCCAGCCACGAGCTGCGTACGCCGCTCGCGGCCATCCGGGGGTACGCCGAGGTCGCCCGGCGCGGCCGGGACGAGGTGCCGCCCGACGTGGCCCACGCGTTGCGCCGGGTCGAGTCCGAGAGCACCCGGATGACCCGCCTCGTCGACGACCTGCTGCTGCTCGCCCGGCTCGACTCGGGCCGGCCCCTCGTGGTCGAGCCGGTGGACCTGTCCGCGCTGGTGGTGGACGCGGTCGGCGACGCCCACGTGGCGGGGCCGGAGCACCGGTGGCGGCTCGACCTGCCGGACACCGTGGTCCGCGTCCCCGGCGACCCGGCCCGGCTGCACCAGGTGCTGGCGAACCTGCTGGCCAACGCCCGGGTGCACACCCCGCCCGGCACCACGGTCACCACCACCCTGCGGGTCGACGGCGACGTCGCCGTGCTCGGCGTCGCCGACGACGGGCCGGGCGTGCCGCCAGCGCTGCGGGCCGAGGTGTTCGAACGCTTCTCCCGGGGCGACAGCTCCCGGTCCCGGGCGCAGGGCAGCACCGGCCTGGGCCTGGCGATCGTGGCCGCCGTGGTGGAGGCCCACCACGGCACGGTCGAGCTGGACGGTCGGCCCGGCCGGACGGTGTTCACCGTCCGGCTGCCGGGAGCCAGCTCCGGCGGGTGACCCGTGCCGGGCCGCGCCACGGGCCGGCTCCGGCGGGTGACCCGTGCCGTGCCGGGCCACGGGCCGGCGCCGCGGTGACCGTCGGGCGGGCCGGACGGGCGGCGGTCAGTCGGCCAGCAGTTCGGCGAGGGCCTGCCCGACACGCTCCGCGTGCCGCCCGTCGGGGTCCTCGTCGGCGTTGAAGTCGGTGACGCTCATCCCGATCAGCCGACCCGAGCGGACCAGTGGTCGGGCCAGCGCGATGAGGTCGGCCCAGTCCAGCCCGTCCGGCTCGGGATAGCTGACCGCCGGGAGCACCAGCGGGTCGAGCACGTCGAGGTCGAGGTGCAGCCAGGCCGGCGTCGTACCGACGGCGAGATCCCGGCCCACCGCCGCCGCGTCGGCGCCCCGCAGCCGGGTGGCCGGCACCAGGTGCACGGCGGGGTCGATCCGGGAGGCCTCCTTCCCGTCCGTCGCGGCCCGGTCGAGCGGCCGGTGGCCGAGCAGGTGCACCTGGTCGGGGTCGACCAGCGGCCCCTCCCGGTCGAGGACCCCCGCCGGGCCGTGGTCGGTGACGATCGACAGGTCCATGTCCGCCGCCTCACCGGTGGGTGAGGTGCGGCCGTCCTCGAAGTCGAGGTGGGCGTCGAGGAACCACAGGTCGAAGCCGGCGGGCAGCCCCGCCAGGATGCCGGGCAGGATCGCGCAGTCGCCGCCGAGCACCAGCGGATGCCGTCCCGAGCCGATCAGCGTCGTCGTGCTGGCGGCGATCGCCCGGCCGGCGCGGCGCACCTGGTCGACGCCGATCACCCCGGTCTCCGGGTCCCGTACCGGGTCGGTGATCAGGGCGTCGACCGCGCCGGCGTCGGCCGCGCCCAGCCGGCCCAGCAGCCCGGCGGACCGCAGCGCGGCGGGCGCCCGGTGCTCGCCCCGGCCGCGTCCGGAGGAGTCGAGGGGAGCGTCCAGCACCGACCATCGCACACCCGGAGGCTAGCCCGGCCGTGGCAGGCTGGGCGGCATGTACCGGGAACGTCCGGCCGGGTTCGCCGGCGCGGTGCTCTGGACCAGCGCCACGACGGCGGGCGCCGCACCGACCAGGGTGCTCCCCGACGGCTGCCTCGACCTGCTCTGGTCGAGTCGCGTCGGGCTGCTGGTGGCCGGGCCGGACCGCAGGGCGCACCTCAGCGGTGGCGGGCCGGCGGAGCGCTGGGTGGGGCTGCGGTTCCCGCCGGGCACCGGGCCCGCCGTGCTTGGCGTACCGGCCGTCGAGCTGTGCGACCGCAGGCTCGCCCTGGCCGACCTGTGGGGCGAACGGGAGGCCGCCCGGCTGACCCGGCGGGTGGAGGCGGATCCGGTCGCCGCGCTGACGGAGATCGCCGTACGGCGGCTGGGCGCGGCCGGCGGGCCCGATCCGCTGGGAACCCGGGTCGCCGCCGCGCTGGCCGCCGGCGGCACCGTCGCCGCGATCGCCGCCGGGGCGGGCCTCGATCCGCGCGCCCTGCACCGCCGCTGCCGGCACCTGTTCGGGTACGGCCCGAAGACCCTGGCCCGGATCCTGCGGATGCGGCGGGCGCTGGCGCTGGCCCGCGCCGGCACCCCGCTGGCGGAGGTGGCGGCCCGCTGCGGCTATGCCGACCAGGCCCATCTCACGCGGGACGTGCGCGACCTGGCCGGGGTGCCGCCGACCGCCCTGTTGCGCTGAACCCTCGGCGATCTTCCCGGCCGGGCGAGCGCTGACGCTCCGCGCGTTCCCGGTGCGGTGCCGCGTGGATCCGCACCATCGCCCACGGGGCCCGACGGGTCGAGTGCCGGTGTCCGGCGGGGTCGATCCGCGTTCAGCTCGCGGCGAGCGGGGCGAACAGGTCCACGCCGTTGCCGTCGGGGTCGAGCACCACCGCGTACCGCTGGCCCCAGTAGGCGTCCCACGGGGGCAGGTGACCCTCGTGGCCCTCGGCCACCAGCTCCGCGTAGAGCCGGTCCACCTCCGCCGGGTCGGCGCACAGGAAGGCGAGGCTTGCCCCGCCGCCGCCCCCGGGCTTCCAGTCGGGGTCGAACGCGCGGACGGTGTCGGCGGTGTCCCAGGCCAGCCGGATGCCGCCGGGCAGGGTGACCTCCACGTGCGGCGCGGTGTCTGCGTCGGCGGGGATGTCGAGGCCGAGCCGCCGGTAGAAGGCGAGGGAGCGGGACAGGTCGCTGCTGACCATGCCGATGAGATCGAGTCTGGGTGCCATGGCTCCCACCGTAGGGAGGCTCCCGGCGCCCGTCTTGAACGAAACGGACAACCGGGCGGAGTGTCGGGTGTGCCCTTCACGACCGGGACGATCGGCGTAGCGTGTCAGACAAGTCCGGCTTTACGGGCAAATCCCTCAAGGATCCTGCCCGCGTACGCCGACATCGAGACGCGAGGGAAGGAGCGGTCGGTGGAACACCTGGCCTACCTGGACGCGGGGTCCGGCAGCCTGATCGTGCAGGCGGTGGTCGGCGGGGTGGCCGGCGCCGCGGTGGCGGCCAAGCTCTACTGGCGGCGACTGGTCGACCGGTTCCGCCGCCAGCCCACCGACCAGCGCTGACCCCGGCCGATGGCGAACTCCCGCACCGGCCTGCGCGCCGAGCCAGCCTCCTTCCGCGACCCCGCCAACCGGGTCTTCCACCTCGACGGCGACGTGCTGCGCGGGTTGGACGAGCAGGCCGCCGGGGAGTGGCGCGCGCTGACCGCCAGCGAGTTCTTCCCACCGCTGCTCGCCGCCGGCAAGGTGTGCGGCACCGAGGCGGTCGACTCGCCGGCCGTGCCGTCGGCCGACCGGTGGGCAGCAGTCCTGCGCCACGAGCGCATCCCGTTCGTCTCCCACCCGTACGAGTGGTCCTTCACCATGCTGCGCGACGCGGCGCTGCTGCACCTGGAGATCCTGCGGGCGGCCCTGCCGGCCGGGTTCACCACGAAGGACGGGTCGGCCTACAACCTCCAGTGGCGGGGCGCCGAACCGGTGTTCATCGACGTCGGCTCGTTCACCCCGGCCCGCGACGGCGAGCCCTGGGCCGGCTACCGGCAGTTCTGCCAGACGCTGCTCTACCCGCTGCTGCTCGGCGCCCACCTCGGGGTGGACTTCCAGCCCTGGCTGCGCGCCCGAGTCGACGGCATCGAGCCCGAGCAGATGCGCAGGCTGTTCGGCGGCGTCCGGCGGCTGCTGCCCGGCGTGCCCACCCACGTGCACCTGCACGACGCCATGCAGCGACGCAACGCCCGGGCCAGCACCGCCGACGTGCGGTCCCAACTGCGGGCCGCCGGCTACTCGCGGGAGTTGGCGCTGGCCACCGTACGCGGCATCGAGAAGCTCGTCCGGCGGCTGGAGCCCCGCCGCACGGCCAGCCACTGGGTCGACTACCAGCGCACCTGCGCGTACACCGCCGACGACCGGGCCGCGAAGGAACGCTTCGTCGCCGAGGCGCTGGCCGACGGACCACGACCCCGCCTGGCGCTGGACCTCGGCGCCAACGACGGCCGGTACGCCCGCCTCGCCGCCCGGCACGCCGACTACGTCGTCGCGGTCGAGCAGGACCCGGGCGTCGTCGACGGGTTCTACCGGGACCTGCGCGCGGCGGGGGAGCGGCGGATCCTGCCCCTGGTGATGGATCTCGCCGACCCGTCGCCCGGCGGCGGCTGGCGCGGCGTCGAGCGGGCCTCGTTCGCGGACCGGGTGGAGGCGGACGCGGTCCTCGCCCTGGCCGTGGTGCACCACCTGGCGATCGGGCGCAACGTGCCGCTGCCCGAGGTGCTGGACTGGCTCGTCGGGCTCGCCGCCCCGGGCGCCCGGGTGGTGGTGGAGTTCGTCCATCCCGAGGACCCGATGGCCCGGCGGCTGCTGGCCAACAAGCCCGAGGGGCTCTTCCCCGACTACCGGCCGGCCGAGTTCGAGCGGCTGCTCGCCGCGCGCTGCCGGATCGCGCGACGACTCGACCTGCCCTCGGGCACCCGGACGCTCTACGCGGCGGTCGTGGGTGGCTGAGCCGGCGCCCCCGGACGGCACGTGCGGCGACCGGCTGTCGGGCGACGGGCCGTCGGGCGAGCGGGTGTCGGGCGAGCGGCCGTCGGGCGAGCGGGTGTCGGGCGAGCCGTCGTCGGGCGACCGGGTTTCCGAAGGCCGGGTTTTCGGTGGCCGGCCGGGCGGCTGGCGTACCGAGTTGGGTCGGTTGGCCGAGGTGGCGGGGCTCGTCGGGCTCGTGGTCACCCAGCCGCTGCTGGACGTCCTCGGGCGCAGCCCCGACTTCTTCCTGTTCCACCGGGCCGACCGTGGGGAGATCATGCTGCTGGTGGCGTTGGTCGCGCTGGTGCCCACCGCCGCCGTCGCGCTGCCCGGCGCGCTGTCCCGCCTGGCCGGACGCACCGCCCGCTCGGCCACGCACACCCTGCTGGTCGGCCTGCTGCTCGCCGCGCTGGCCGTGCAGATCGGCCGGCACGGTACGCCGCTGCGGGGCGTACCGCTGCTGCTGCTCGCCGCGGTGGCCGGGGCCGCCGGGGCCGCCGCGCACCAGCGCTGGCGCGCGCCCGGGCGGATGCTGCGGCTGGCCGCGGCCGGGCCGCTGCTGTTCGTGGGGCTGTTCGTGTTCGCCTCGCCCACCTCCACGGTGGTGCTGCCCCGCGGCGAGGGCGGCGCCGCCGGGGTGGCCGGGCCCGGCAACCACCCGCCCGTGGTCGTGCTGGTCCTCGACGAGTTGCCCCTGGTCTCCCTGCTCGGCGCGGACGGGCGGATCGACGCCGCCCGGTTCCCGCACTTCGCGGAGCTGGCCGGCGGCTCCACCTGGTACCGCAACGCCACCGGCGTCAGCGGCTGGACGCCCTACGCGCTGCCGGCCATGCTCACCGGCCGCTACCCGCAGCGGGCGGCGGCGCCGCACTACTCGCAGTACCCGGACAACCTCTTCACCGCCCTCGGTGGCCTGTACGACGTCCGCGCCGAGGAGAGCATCACCCGGCTCTGCCCGCCCAGCCGCTGCGAGCAGCCGGTCAGCCCGGAGCAGGGGATGGGCGTGCTGATCCGGCAGGCCGGCGGGCTGCTGCGCCAGGTCACCGCCCCCGTCGACAGCCGCGTCGACCCGGAGGACTCGTACCGCGAGCAGACCCGCGCGGAGGCGGGCATCGACGCCGCCGAACCGGTGCCGGCGGACCCGAAGTTCCGCTGGGACAGCCTCGACGACAACCAGCCGGCCCGCTTCACCAGCTTCCTCGCCGGGCTGCGGCCGGCACCCCGGCCCACCCTGCACTTCCTGCACCTGCTGATGCCCCACTCGCCGTGGGCGTACCTGCCGTCAGGGGCGCGCTACGACGCCCCGCCGGACCTGCCGAACGACGGCGACGGCTGGGCCGAGCTGGCCCGTCGGCGGCACCTCGCGCAGCTCGGCTACACCGACCGGCTGATCGGGGAAACCCTGCGTACGCTGCGGTCCACCGGCCTCTACGACCAGGCCCTGCTGGTGGTCACCGCCGACCACGGCGTCAGCTTCACCCCCGGCGCCCAGGGCCGGGGCATGGGCGCCATCCTGACCGCCCCCGACGAGGTCGCCTGGGTGCCGACGTTCGTCAAGACCCCTGGCCAGCGCGCCGGCCGGATCGACGACCGGAACTGGCAGCACGTCGACCTGCTGCCCACCATCGCCGACGAGGCGGCCATCCGGCTCCCGGGGCCCGTCGACGGCCGGTCCGCCCGGCAGACCCCGCGCGCCGAGGCGGGCAAGGTCTTCTACGACCGCCCCGGCCAGCCGACCGCCGTCGCGGGCGGCGTGCCGGCCCCGATCGCGCCGCCCGCGCCCCACCCGCTGGTGGGCGCCGCCGTCGGCGACCGCCCGACGGGCGGCACCGCCCGGGTCGCCGACCTGGCCGCATTCGGCGCGGTGGACCCGGACACCGGACGGCTGCCGGCCGCCGTCTGGGGCGACGTGCCGGACGACGTACCCGACGGCACACCCCTCGCGATCGCCGTCAACGGCCGGATCGGCGCGGTCGTTCCCGTGGTACCCCGCGACGCGGGCGGCCGCCGCTTCGCCGCCCTGCTCGCCGACGACCGCCTCTTCCACGCTGGCGCCAACCGCCTCACCGTCTACCGCGTGGCCCCCGACAACACCCTCCTCACCCTCACCCTCACCTGACTCCACCGCCCCGCCCCGGGCCCCGCCCAGATCTGCCCCACTCCGCCCGGACCCGGCCTGGGCCCAGCTCCGCCTCAGCCCCGGCCCCGCCCAGGCCCGGCCCCGCCCTGCCGAGGCCCTGCCCGGCCTGCGCTTCCGCCCGGCCCGCGCTTTCCGCGCCCTTCCCCAGCGTTGATCATGAGGTTGTTGCCCTGGAATGCGTTTTCCGTAGGCAAAAACTTCATGATCAACCTGCGCGGCGCGCGCGGCGCGGCGCGGGGTGGGGTGGGGCGGGGCGGGGCGGGCAGTGCGGGGCGGCGCGGGCAGTGCGGGACGGCGGGGCAGTGTGGGGCGGCGGGGCGGCGCGGGGCAGTGCGGGGCGGCGGGGTGGGGTGGCGCGGACAGTGCGGGGAGGGGTGGCAGCGAGGGCGGGGCGGTGGGTGGTGTGGTGTGAGGTGGGGTTGGTTGGCGGTTGTGCGTCCGGATTGCGCGGGTTTCCCGGGTCGCTGGTCGGGAATCGGGTGACGCATGCCTCACCGTCGAACCACGACGGGCGGTATCTCCTCGACCGTGATTACGGTAAAAGCGAAGGCAATTCAACGCAGATCTGCCGGCGAAGCGAGGGAAACATGACGGAAGTCAAGCTCGATCACCCCGGTGGGCAGCTTTCGATGCCGGTGCAATCCGCGGTCGAGGGCCCCGCCGGCATCGGGGTGGGCAAGCTGCTGAAGGAAACCGGGATGACGACGTACGACCCCGGTTTCGTCAACACCGCGGCCTGCTCGTCCGACATCACCTACATCGACGGCGACGCGGGGATCCTGCGTTACCGTGGGTACCCGATCGAGCAGCTCGCGGAGAAGTCCTCCTTCCTGGAGGTCTCCTACCTGCTGATCTACGGTGAGCTGCCGACCCAGCAGCAGTTGACCGAGTTCACCGAGCGGATCCGCCGGCACTCGCTGCTGCACGAGGAGATGCGCCGCTTCTTCGACGGCTTCCCGCGCGACGCGCACCCGATGGCCGTGCTCTCGTCGGCCGTCAGCGCCATCTCCACCTTCTACCAGGACAGCCTGGACCCGTTCGACTCCTCGCACGTCGAGATGTCCACGGTGCGGCTGATGGCGAAGGTGCCCACCATCGCCTCGTACGCGTACAAGAAGTCGATCGGCCAGCCGCTGCTGTACCCGGACAACTCGCTGGGCTACGTGGAGAACTTCCTGCGGATGACCTTCGGCGTGCCGGCGGAGCCGTACGAGGTCGACCCGGTGATGGCCAAGGTGCTGGACATGCTGTTCATCCTGCACGCCGACCACGAGCAGAACTGCTCCACCTCGACCGTGCGGCTGGTCGGCTCCAGCAACGCGAACCTCTTCGCCTCGGTCTCGGCGGGCGTGAACGCGCTCTTCGGCCCGCTGCACGGCGGCGCCAACCAGGCCGTGCTGGAGATGCTGGAGAAGATCCAGGCCGACGGCGGCGACGTCCAGTCCTTCGTACGCAAGGTGAAGGACAAGCAGGACGGCGTGAAGCTCATGGGCTTCGGCCACCGGGTCTACAAGAACTACGACCCGCGCGCGGCGATCGTGAAGAAGGCGGCCCAGGACGTGCTCGGCCGGATGGCCAAGCCCGACCCGCTGCTGGACATCGCCATGCAGCTGGAGGAGATCGCCCTCGCCGACGAGTTCTTCGTCTCCCGCAAGCTCTACCCGAACGTGGACTTCTACACCGGCCTGATCTACAAGGCCATGGGCTTCCCGACCAAGATGTTCACGGTGCTCTTCGCGCTGGGCCGGCTCCCCGGCTGGATCGCACAGTGGCGCGAGATGATCAACGACCCGGAGACCAAGATCGGCCGGCCGCGGCAGATCTACACCGGTGCCCCCGAGCGGGCGTACACCCCGTTCTCGGAGCGCTGAGTTCCGGCCGTACCGACGCCGAAGGCCGCCGACCCCGCACGGGTCGGCGGCCTTCGGCGTGTCGTACCCACCGCCGTCGCGCCCGACGGGGTGTAGGGAAGGGCCCCGTCCTATGCGAAAAACGATAGGAAGGGGCCCTTCCCTGCACCGTCAGCGGAGGCCGGCGGCGGCGAGCAGGTTACCCTCGGCGATCGACGGCACGGCGCGTCCCCGGGTCACCCGCTCGGCGGCGAATGCCGGCGCGGTGGCGATCGCGGCCGCGTAGGCGGTGGCCGTACGCTGCGCGATGGCCGACCAGCCGTAGCGCTCGTGCACCATGACGCGGGCCCGGCGGGCGAGCTGGCGGGCCCGCTCCCGGTCCGACAGCAGCGCGTCGATCGCGTCGGTCAGCCCGTCCGGGTCGTGCGGCCGGAAGGTCATCCCGGTCACCCCGGGCTCGACGATCTCGGCGAGCCCGCCGGTCGCGGCGACGGCCAGGGGCGCGCCGGCGGCGGCGCCCTCCAGGGCCACCATGCCGAACGGCTCGTAGATGCTCGGCACGGCGAAGCAGTCCGACGCGGCCATCACGGCGGGCAGGTCGGTGCCGCCGAGGAAGCCCGGCAGGCTGACCGTGCCGCCGAGGCCCAGGCGGTGCACCTCGGCCTCCAGTTCCGCGCGGTACGGCCCGTCGCCGACGATGACGGCGCGCAGCCCGGGGTGCCGCTCGCGCAGCCGGGGCAGCCCGGCGATCAGGTGCTGCACGCCCTTCTCGTAGACCAGCCGGCCGGCGAAGGTGACAAGCGGCCCGTCCCCGGCGAAGCGGGCGCGGGCCTGCGCCACCGCGGCGGCCGGGACGCGCCAGCGGTGCGGCTCCACGCCGTTGGGCACCACGTCGACCCGGCCCGTCGGCACGCCGAACAGCCCCGTCACCTCGTCACGCATGTAACCGGAGCAGACGATCACCCGGCCCGACTCGCCGGCCAGCCAGTGCTCGACGCCGTGGATGGTGCGGTTCATCTCTTCGGGCAGCCAGCCCTGGTGTCGGCCGGCTTCGGTGGCGTGGATGGTGCTGACGAGGGGGATGTCGAGGTGTTCGCGCAGGGTCATGGCGGTGTGGGCGACGAGCCAGTCGTGGGCGTGGATGACGTCGTAGGTGCCGGCTTCGGTGGCGCGTAGGGCGGCGCGGGTGAGGGTGTGGTTGAAGGCCATGGTCCAGGCGAGCAGGGAGGAGGTGGCCAGGGGGAAGGTGACGGGGTCTTCGGCGGCGCGGACGATGCGGACGCCGTCGGCGTACTCCTCGAGGGGTGCGCCGTCGGTGTGGCGGGTGACGACGGTGACCTCGTGGCCGGCGGTGGCGAGGGCGACGGAGAGGGCGTGCACGTGCCGGCCGAGTCCGCCGACGAGGACCGGCGGGTACTCCCAGGAGAGCATGAGGATGCGGCGGGTCTGCGGGGGCGTGCCCGTCGTTCCGGACTGCGTCGGGACCTGGGGCCGGGAGGTGAGGGTGGGCCGGTGGACCCGACCCGGGGTGCTGGTGGGCTGCTCGTCGACCCGCAGGGTCGTCACAATCGATCTCCGTCCGTGCATGGTGGGACGCGCCGGCAGCGGTGGCGGCGGAACGGTGCTGAGGAATGGCCGAATGGCCGGGCCGGGACGCGCGGGCGCGCCCCTGGGAACAAGCAAAGGGCATGACGACCGTTCCCGCATCTCGAAAGGGGCCAAGGTGACGGAGGACACCTGAAAGTGCCGGTTCGTGTCAGTCGGGTGGATTCCGGTCGTCGGCCGACCGGGTGCGGAGGCGGCGGGACCTGCGGCGACCGCCCCGGGGACGGGGACGGCCGCCGACCCCCTTGTGCGGGGTCGACGGCCGTCCGTCGGGCAGCACCGCTCAGTGGGCGTGGTCCTCCTCGTGGGCGGTCTCCGGCAGGTTGCCGAGCACCTTGTCGATCACGTGGATCCGGGCGCCACCGGCCCGGTAGTCGGCGCAGATCGTCTCGGCCCGGTCGGCCAGCCGGACGCCCGACCCGGCCGGGGCGACGGCGAGGGTGGTGCCCGCCAGGGTGGTGACGGTACCGGCGGACGCCAGGTCGGCCACCGGGCGGGCCCCCGCGACCAGGTGCTCCTTCAACAGCCCGCGCAGTGTCGCGGTGTCCTTGAGCAGCAGTTGGTCCAGGTTGGCGGTGGAGAACCTGGCCCGGAAGGCGTCGTCGGTGGGGGCGAGGATGGTGAGCCCGCCCGCGGCGGACAGCTCCTCGGTCATCCCGGTGGCCCGCACCGCCGCCTCGAACATGGTGAGCACGGGAATCCAGGTCAGGGCCTGGGCGGGGGACCGGTCCACCAGCGAGCCCGGACTACCCGGCTCGGTCCCCGAGGGCAGCGCGTCGCACAGCGGTCCGGTGACCGCGACCGGTGTGCTGCCGCCGGTGCGGTCCGCCGCGGCGGGGGACTCCTGCGAGCCGGTGCATCCGGTCACCGCGACCAGGAGGGCCAGGGCCGCCCCGGCCGCCGCCCGCCGACGGCGGGCGGCCCGGGGCACAGGGCCGGGGATGAGGGTCTCGGACACGGTCTCTCCACTCCAGTACCGGTACGGCAGGTGCCGGGGGGGGGGGGGGGGGGCGGCCGCCCCCCGCCCCCCGGGGGGGGGGCCCCGGGCGCAACAGACGGCCCAGGCCCACCGCACGGACGCACAACGGCGTTTGGGAGAGCAGCTGA